>PDTI01000057.1 GCA_002747145.1 Desulfobacter postgatei | reverse complement strand
CTTAAAGATATCTCCTTTGGAAATGGTCTCAGCCTCCATTTTGGGTAAAAGCACCAGATCAAGACGCGCCTTGACCTCTTTTTTGGGGGCATACATCTTAACTAACCGGTCAAACCTGGAATCCAGAATGTCAGCGGTGCCCGGCACCGGATTAACTGCTTTGGCCGGATCCGTAATCTGGTTTCCGGTTAAAATCTGAAACAATGTCTTCTTCCCTGTCTGGGGAAGTCCTATAATACCTACCTTCATCTTATATATTTATCCTTTTAAAATTTTAAAGCGTCATATTTAACGTTTCAAAGACCGTTGCCGGCATCACCCTTTTTTTCACAGGATCGAATTTAACCCGGGCAGCCGCATGAACGGCGTCATGGGGAAAGACCAGCAAGGCGTCCTGGGCAGCGGCCCGATCCAGCATCTGTTTTTTTTCGTCCACCAGCCTTTCGGCAAACCGGTCATATCCCATGGTGATGGGCAGATTTACCCAGGGCAGTCCCGGAATCAGATCACCGGTGTAGATAACGGTGCCGCCCTGGGCCTGAATCCAGGAAACCAGCATCCCCGGGGTGTGTCCGTGGCTGTGGAAAAATTCGATGACCAAGTTATCCACACCCAGCCGGTCCCCGTCCCCCTTGGGGACAAGACGTCCTGTGGCGTGCAGCTTTTCAACAAGACCCGGAATAAAAGAGGCCCGGTCACGGTGGTGGGGGGACTGGGCGCGTTTGACATGTTCCTCTCCGACCACAAAAAGGGCATTGGGGAAAAGCAGCTGGGGGGCCCGGCCCGGTTCCCAGGCGCTTAAAAGCCCGCCGGCATGGTCAAAATGAAGATGGGATAACACAACATAACTGATGTCTGAATCACTTAACCCCTGTTCCGCCAAGGCTTGCAGCAAGATATGCGTATCTTCTTTAACGGCAAAGCGGGTTTTCATGTCAGGGGATAGATATGCCCCGCATCCGGTCTCAAATAATAGATTATGATTCCGGGTTGTTACCAGTAGACAGTTTGACGCAATATGGATCATGCCGTTTTCATCTGCCTGGATCCACTTTTGCCACAGGGCCCTAGGGGCATTGCCGAACATGGTGCCGCCGTCCAGCCCCATGCTGTTGCCCCGGAGAACAATAAATGAAGTTTCCTGCATCATGGGCCTTAATCCAAAGTAATTTTGCGTTTTTCCGGGTCTGGATGACAGCGGTAGAGAACCGCCACATGGCCGATGCTTCCAGCCACATGGCATTTAAGCCGCGCTGTAATCTCTTCAAGAAGGACGGCTTTTAGCGCCTTTTCCTTGTGATCAATAAATTTTATCTTAATCAGCTCAGATGCATTCAGCGCCTTGTCCATCTCCTGGATCAAGGCTGTTGTCACCCCCTTTACCCCCACAAAAGCAGAAGGATTCAGGTGATGGGCAAGGCCTCTTAGGTATTTGCGCTGGGCGCCGGTAAGTTGTGTCACATCAGATCCTTAAATTAACGTTTATCTTCCAGAGCTTGTTTGGTAATCAGGGGAGCGAAGCGAAGTCTCATTTTCATGGGAGTGCAGCCGATTCATCACTTACCAAACAAGCGCCTTAAGGCCCGGCATATTATCATAAATCACAGATTGTGGATACACCCCTTGGCGCACTGTTTTTCGAATTTTCCGGATAGGACTTCATATCTTTTTGGTTTTTAATCATATTTCGATCCAAAGCAACAACTTGACTGCTTTGCTTATCTAAATTATTCGCAAGTCTCATGCCGAACTGATGAATTGACATATATTTCCATGCTAATTGTGTGTAAAATAAGTATGTTGGGATGTGTTTATAAGGGAAATGGTTGAGCGTGGCGAATTTGGCGAATTTTTTTAATCGCCGTTGCCGATTTTAGCCGATAAAATTAGAATTTGATATTGGGATTTGGCGCAACAGATTGCCAGTAAGAAGAGGTAAATTTCCGGATTCCAAGCCATGCCAACTATAGAGCGTATCTATAGTTGGCATCGTCCTTGGTTGGATTATTCACAAGTGACCGTGAACGTTTTAGGTTTGCTCCAGGGAGCGATGTTCTTTGGATTGCTGGACGGCGACCAGACCATAGCCCAATAATTGTAGGTCCCTGCCAGTGCATCACTGGGTATAGACCAATCCGTGAAATACCAGCGGGAGCCTCCGGCATACAAACCCGAAGCTGAGCTTGAACCAACATACCCTTTGAATTGAGGACCACTTACATAAAACCAGACTGTGGCATCCGGAGGCAATACCGCACCGCCTGTATTCTTAACTTTTGCCCATAATCGAGAACTACGGCCACATTGAGCATTGTATACTCCCCATAAAGAAGTAATTGATGCCGATTGTATCTTGACTGAATTGGAAGTATAAGTAACACCGCATTCCCGATCATCCATGACGATGTAGACCGACTCAGGAGGCCGAGTCCCTTTGGGTACGGCAAACCACAAATCGTTCAGGTTAGCTGAAGCGGAAAGATTACAGAATCCGTAAAGCCTTTTATTGTTGTTGTCATAGATGTCCACCCAAGTCCGCGATGAGTTGTTGTTCAATCCGCAAGCGGGAAGATGCGGTGACGCAGCAAATAGGGCATCTGGGATAAGAGACGAATTGGTTACATCCAGCTTATAACGGATAAACGTGTTGGCACCGATGGTATAGGTCTCACTGCCTTCCAGGGTTAACACTGGGTCGGGAATATTTGGAAAACATTCCGGCTCATAATTCAGTGCCAATGTCCCGGCACCGGCCAGAGTCATGCCGTAATGCCAGGAAACCTTCCAATCCGGAACACTTCCTGCCAGCACATAGGTATTCAGCCAATGTTTGAAGGCTTCGCCATAGGTGTCGCCGAGGCCAAGCCTGGTATTGTATGTGTTGAAATCAAGCATGGCGCCTGTCTTGGTGCTGCCGATACTTACGAGTCCGTTATGTCCAAGCGCATAAAGTCCCCCGAAAAAATTGGGTACGGTATATCTGGAGTTGCTGCATGCAAACAGATTATAGAACCGTGTATTTGAAACCCCGCCTGTGAGCGGCATATTGAGGTATTCGTTATTTGAAAATCCGTAGAGCATGTTATGGTGCGTTGGACCGGAGTGTTCGGTGATCAGAGCGTATTTTTGACCGGCCCTGAGTGCGTTCATCCAATTGATGTCCGTATCGTCTCCGTCACTCCTGAAGTAGGTTCCGGTTTCAGTAACGCCAAAACCAAGCACCCCTGCCCCCCCCCAGGTTTCAGTGCTCGGCCATTCACTGTCGTTGCCCAGGATTAGTAGATGGTGGTCAATGGTATCGTTACCATCCATCCATATCTTCAGGCGGTCAAAGTAATCTATGACCACCTTGTCTTCGCTTCCCAGGCCAGGCACGGCAGCCCCAGTGATACGGGAGATCCAGATTTCAACCTCCCTGTCGCCGTATCCATCGGCATGGCCGTCAAAGATACCGGTTTGGGCACGCCCCCCCCAATCACCGTCCAAGGCTTCGTCGAGCCAGGCGCCGTCCAGATCCATGTAATAGAGGTCTATTGGAAATGTGCGATAGCCGTATTTGTTGAAATCGTCTTTAATCTCATACTCGGCAATCGGAAGATCACCGATAAAAATGGCGCCTTCAAGATTGTAGTAGTTATAAAGCATCTTCAGATAGTTTCTTAAGCTGTTGGTAGAGTGGGTCTCATTATAGCTTGTGTTCAGCCATGTTTGGTGGCCGCGCATGTTCAGTTCGGCAATATATTGTTGAACTGAGTCCTGAACCTGTGGATACAAATCTTTATTAACGAATATTCCTATTCTGGCGAAGGCTTGGGAGGCCGTAATCAGAATGCAGAGAAAAATAAATATGTTGAGTTTTTTCATTTGATTCCTCCTTCATGGTCGCGAAGCAGTTGAATTGTATTTTCAGCCAATTCATAATGCTGTTTTGCACGGGAATAGAGCATCGGATCATCACCTGCCGCTTTTCCCTTTTCTATTTGCTCAGCCATTTTAAGCGAGTATCTCTCAAGTGCCTTGATAAGCGATGGGTCCTTCAATTCCCGCGCAGCGTGCAAGAGAAATCCCCCTTGCACCGTTCCCTGATCCTTTGCCAACTCACGAGCCAAAAAACTAGCGGTTCTTTCACCTTTTAATTTCCCAAGTGATTTGATACAGGCAAGCCGGACGCTTTCAGAATGCCCCTTGTAGCGTTTGGACGCGTTCGTGTATGTTTGGATAATCTGGCCTTCAAATTCTTCGTATTTCAGTTTGCCAACCTGAAGTACCGCTTCCATCGCCACATTGGGTTTTTTATCGGACAAGCCCAGATTAAGCATCGCTTTTGCTTCAGTAACGTTGATGGCGCCCTTGTTGTCTGTTATAGCCTTCAATAGCCTAACACGTTCCCTGCTGTTGGTCTGCTTGGAAAAAGACGAGGTCACGTTTTCGTCACTTGCGTAACTGCTGGAGAACGATACAGCTATGCACAATAGTGCGACGTAACACATTGTTGTGACAAGGTCGATTCCCCTTTTCAGGAAAATATACGTAGATGACCGGAATACATATTTCATTTTATTATTCTCCTTTGTGTTTTTGAGTTTTTCTGTTCTGGTTTTCAATATTACAAATCTTTGACATATTCGCTTCACTTAATTGTTCCGGGCGTATACCCTGGGTAGATGGTGGGGCAACCTTTCTCAAAATCGGTAATGATTTAACAACCAGTGATGATTTCCGATGCTCGTGATCTCCGATCACCACCGGAAACAATTAGAGTGAATTGGCTGCCGCTAAAATTTATATGAAAGAACTAAGCAAACCCATTTGGTTCTTTTATTGTTTGTTGTGGGCAGACCCTCGGTGAAAGACCAGGTCGGCCCATGGCCGCTCGGTAGTATTATACTTTCGCAATTCTTGTGCCATTATGGTTAAATAGTAGGTTTATCTAATATAATTTATTATAATTTCAAGTTGTTGTGGTGTTTCCGGGTAAGTGGATTGCGATCACTTTTGGCAATTTAGGCAAAAATTTTGTTGCCGTTTTCGCCAGTTTGTCTGGGCATTCTAATCTCTGCACAAATGTAAAAATTTTTTTCATAATAATTCCGTTCTGAACTAAATACGTTAATAGATAATTTGTTGCTCACTTGAGCTTTATGGACAGCCAGGTTAGATTATCCTTTCTCCACCGGTGGCGGAATTATTATGAACAGGGCCTTTCTTTTGCTGAGGATCGTTTTTTTGAAGAGACTGTCAGGGATTTTATCGATAACTTCTTGAATATATGGTTAAAATCTGGCGGGTTGGGCTCAAACAATCCTCCAACCGAAAACGTCCCATTATCATCCCCCTGGTTTTATATCACGGCAGGGATAAATGGACCGTGGATAAACGGTTTACATCACTTTTTGAGGGACCGGTGGATGAGCTGGCAAGCTATATTCCGGATTTTGAGATGCTTTTATACGACCTATCCCAATATAGCGCTGCCCAAATCAAGGGAACAAGTATGGCAAGGGTCACCTTGCTGCTGCTCAAGCATATATTTGAGCCAGATATTTCAGACAAATTGCCCAATATTTTTATGCTGTTAAAGGATCTGTTATTCTATAACACAGGATTGCAGTATTTCGAATTTCTGATAAAAAGTGAAATCCCATGAAAATGAGCACCAATTTTCACAAATTTTCTGTTAATAGCGGGACGATTGACAGAAAGTTTGGGGGAATTGAAGCCATTTTCATGGGATTGCAGCCGATTCATCAATTATCAAACACGCTCTAAGGCCCATGATCAAAATAAAATCCCACAGCTGCTTGTTTTTTAAGCCGCCCTTTGGCGTGCCTTGATGGCGACTTAAAATCCGGCGCAGCTGTGGGAGATTTATTTCTGAGCATGGGCCTTAACCGGTGCGGGCCCACTCACCATATGTATGGTGGTTAACTGTTTTTACGGCTCAGGCCTGCAAGGCCTGCAGCGAACAGCAGCACAGCAGAGGGTATTGGCACCTCTGCCAGACCCAAGGTGCCTTTTACAAAGACGCTTCCCATCTTTCCGTTACTATCTAGTTCAAAAATATCGAAGGAGTTATTAAATGCATCAAATCTGTAACCGTTTATAGAATCGATAACAAGGAAAGAAACGCCGATGATGCTCACATCGTCTTCGGCAAAATAGAGGATGGGTGATCCGAAGTTGCCTGGTCCATACATCTCATCTTCGGTTTCATCAAAGGTTCTGTTGCCTATAGTGACATCAAGGTTATACGCCGAATCTTCTCCAATAACCAGACTGTGATCGTCTAGTCTATAAGCATTCATATCATAGGTGGTGGTCCATGATACAGTGTCATTGACGGCCACGCCAAACACGTTGTTCTCAGCTGCCATTGTAATCTGGCCGGTAAAGGTCCTGGTGATCAGTTCGTCAATTGTAATCTGGGCGGTAAGGTCCTGGGTGATTGTTTTGGCATGTACCGTTCCAGCTGTTAAAAATACAAGCACTGTCAAGGTGAGAGTGATAATAAGCTTTTTCAATTTAAATCGTACATTCAGCACCCTTTTTGATTCCTGTTTGACTATTTTTGGGTACGCGTCATGGTGAGATAAAGCATTCTGGTTTTATTTTCAACGCCTTAAG
>PDTI01000013.1 GCA_002747145.1 Desulfobacter postgatei | reverse complement strand
ACGACAAGGCCATTGGTCCCGCTGAAACAAGGCGGGTTCTAACCTAAAAAGTGTAGCTTAAAAAATGTCAAAATCAGTCTTGACATGGGGTCCACTTCAAACTTTATGGAGTTTTTGGAGACCGTTGTCAAACATAAGTCTTGGGACAAGGAGGTATCTGTGCACCTGGTAACAATGGAAGATGAGTTTAAAGGGGAACAACAGAAGGACAATTTTGAGAAGATGAAGGCATCCGCGAGCAGCGTGGGTGTAAATTTTACCTGGGAGTTCGATGATACTGGCGCAATACACGCTCGCCATATCGTGGCCGACCACGAAAACCGCACCGGTATCCCGGCAGAAGATTGTTGCCTGAAAAATTAACTCAATACAATATATGGTATAAACTTGAGTTAAGCGGATACCCAGTTTTCACAAATTTTTATGTTAATAGTCGGACTATTGACATAAAATTTGGAGAAATTGGAGCCATTTTTATGGGATTGCAGCCGATTCATCAATTATCAAAACAGGCTCTAAGGCCCAGAATCAAAATAAAAGGGGCTGGTCAAAAACCAGCCCCCCTTTACTCAATTATATCCGCTTAAAAACTATTTTCTATTGGCATAATCTGCATAGCCCATGGCAACCGTACGGTAAACAATGTGGGCCATTTTTGAGAACGGCAGGAATGCAAACAGATTGAAAATGGCAATCAGATGAATCCAGTAAAAGAAATAAGAAAGCCATGCGATTTCCGCCAGGCGGGTCATTTCAGTGAGCATACCGGAAAGGCCGATGGTAAAGACGACACCAAGAATAAACCAGTCTTTATAGGCAGTGAACTGTTGTTCCTTGTTGGCCAGTCTGTTTTTGATCATGATGCCTGACCCAATGACCAGGGCAACACCTGCGATATTTGCCAGCCATTTAATGGGGTTGAGCTGAGGATAAGGCCCGGGATAGCCCCCCACGTAAAGCATGATACCGCATACTGCGGTTACAATAAAAAGACCGATAAAAGCAAATAACACCATCATATGCGGGGTGGCGCGCTCTTTATTGGTTTCGCACTGGTTGAATTTGTCATGTTTCAACACCACAGGAATCACATTTTTAATGGACATTAAAAGGGCTTTGTAATCCAGGTTGGTGTTTTCTGTTTTGCCTTCAAGAACCGCATTGTCATGGATGTCCACAATGAAACGTTTCAAGGCAAGAAAGAAAACCCCTGTGGCAAAAATAGCCGTGGGAACAAATGTCATATCCACAAACCAGGTGGATATAAAGTTGGCATGGGCGATGACATGTTCTGCACCTTCATGGGCATGGGACCAGTGAAGACGTCCGCCCAGGGCATCGCCGAACAGGAAATGGAAAAGTTTATCCATAAGGCCGCCAAAGCCCATGGTGATAATGGCAAGCAGTGCAAACCAGGCTGCCGGGATCCCAATCAGAAACGGCAGCTTAGAGGGATCGTTTACAGCCTTGGCAAGAGCTTTGGGGGTTGCGTATTCAGTGATGGCTGCAGAACGAATTGCTGCGAGGACATCGCCGGGGGCAGCGCCGCGGGGGCACATGTCCGTACAGTCACCACACTGGTGGCACAGCCAGATGTCGCCGTTGCTGACCAGTTTGTCTTTAAGCCCCCATGAGGCAGCAATCATTTCCTTTCTGGGGAAAGGGCTGTCTTCCGGTGCAATGGGGCAGGCCACGGAACATGTGGCGCATTGGTAACATTTTTTCAGGGTTTCTCCGCCAAGACCTTTAAGTTCGGTAATAAATCCCAGATCGGGTTGGGGAATGTAATTGGCACTCATATTTAGATACCTCCATTAAGTTTGTATGCCGCTGTTAGAAACCTTTGAACGGGTTCGGGCCAAGTGCGTCCACTTCTTCAACAAAGTCGTTGATGATCTGGGGCAGTTTGTCATATTCGTCAATGGCGACTTCCGCAAATGCCACACGTTCTTCTTCAAGAGCCAGTGAGGACAGTGCGTCACCAATCTTTTTCACCCGGATCTCAGCAAGCTCGGAGCCTTTGACAAAATGGCACTGGTAATCATCGCCATGTTTGCAGCCGATGAGGATAACCCCATCAATGCCCTGTGCCAGTGCGTCCTTGATCCAGATGGTGTTGACAGAACCAAGACAGCGAACTGGGATAAAGCGAACATCCGGTGAATAATCAACACGATTCATGCCCACGATATCCAATGCAGGGAATGCATCATTTTCACATACCAGAGCCAGAAAACGCAAGGGCGGTTCATCATAATCGTCCTCGGACGGAACGCTGATGGCTTTGACTTGGGAACCGATACTGTCAATGGTGTAATCGGCAAAGGAGATAATACGTTCCGGGCAGGCACCCATGCAGGTACCACAGCGGCGGCACCGGGTGGGATTGGCTTTTGGGGTTCCTCTGGCGTCATCATCCAGAGCGCCGAAGGGGCATTCAACCGTGCAGCGTTTACACTGGGTGCATCTCTGGAAGAAAAAGTCCGGGAAGGTCATATCACCGGAACGGGGATGAACCGCCATACCGCGGTTGGCACTTTCAATACATTGAATGGCTTTGAGTGCAGCACCAGCAGCATCTTCCATGGACTCTTCAATGGTCATTGCCCGGCGTACGGCACCGGCGGCGTAAATACCGGTTCTCTGGGTTTCATATGGAAAGCAGATATAGTTTGAATCTGCATACTGACCGAAAATATCATTATCCCTGAAACCTGGGCCCTGGCGGTAGGCCAGGTTGATAACCGGGTCGTTCTTGGTGGCCGGAACCATGCCGCTTGCGACAACAACCATGTCTGCTTTCAGCACCAGGCTTTCCCCTAACAGCGTATTTTTAGCGGTTACCATCAATTCCGAACTCATGGCCGTAACGTCAGTCACCGCCCCCTTGGTCAGGAAAATGCCGTCATCCTGCTGCATGGCTTTGTAGAAATATTCCTGCAGGCCGGGAGTTCGCATATGCTGATAAATGACAAAGGCTTTGCCGTCAGCATAATCTTCTCTGACGTAACGGGCCTGTTTCAACGCAACCATGGAGGTGACCGAACCGGTGTATTCAAAATCGCTGTCATCTTCATCTTTGCCGGGAGACTGGATAAATACTACGTTCTTAGCCGGCTTGCCGTTGGATGGACGCAGGATTTTACCCTGGGCTGCAATCATTTCAAATTCGTCATTGGTGACCATATCAGGGTGATCCATCGCCAGATGGGCATAGGCTTCGCCTTCAAGAACATCGGGCCGCCAGCCGGCAGCCAGAATAACGGCCCCGTAAAGTTCTCCGTCCGGGTCAAGGTTGAGAATGTCCTCTTTGCCTTCATTGAATTTCAGATATTTTTCATGGGCCGCGTCAGCATCCAGTTCCTTACCGCTTTCATCAAGCAGTTCTTCTGGGGGCAATGGAAAGGGCACGTCAAAGGGGATCTTTTCATCTGGTTTTTTCATGGTTACGGTAAATTCCCCTGGCTGGCCGGCAATACGTGCGACAATACAGTTGGTGCGCACATCAATGTTTGTGTTTCCTTCAATTTCCTGGACAAGCGCATCAACTACCGGGGCCTGGAGGGTTTCAAAGGGCGCCTGAACAGGCATTTGACCGCGCAGTTTAGCTGCATAACCGCCTAGGGCCGGAGTTTTTTCAACAATGGTAACCTCATAACCTGCTTTGGCTGCATCAAGTGCGGCAGACATACCGGTGACGCCACCGCCGATAACCAGTATCTTTTTGGAAAAGGACTGTGTCTGGTAAGGTGCGGGCAGTGTAACCTTTTCCAGACGGATCATACCCATTTTGATATAATCTTCAGCTTTCATCTGTACCTGATCGAAGTGTTCACCATCATCTTTTTGGTCTTCGGCCAGGGCAGGATAGGTTTCCCGGGAATGGGGCCATGCCACGCCTTCCCTTAAATTGGACCGTTCAATAATGCATCCGGGGAAGCTGAATACATCAAAATTTACCCGACGGGAACAAGCACCAATAACCATGGCATTTACCTTGCCCTCGTCAATATCCTTTTGAATCAATCCAACCCCTTCTTTGGAGCACAGGAAGGGATGGGTGGTACAGCTGATTCCCTCATCGCCAGGGACAGCTGTTAAGGCTTCAATGTCGAGTGTGTCACCAATACCACAGCCTGTGCAGATATATACGCCGTATTTTTTATCCATGTTTCGTTACCTCCTAAGGGTCTGAATGGCTTTAAGGGCCATGCCGGTTGCATTCTGGTTGGATGTCACAACATCGACCGGTTTATTGGCACATCCTGCTGCAAACAGGCCGCCTTTGGAAAAGTCATTGATAATAAAGCCTTCGTCGTCAAAGGTCAGATCAGCGGCGGGCTTATCAATGGCACAGGAGGGTTGCATTCCGGTGGCCAGCACCAGCATGTCAACAGTCTGCCTGATTTTTTCACCGGAGATGGTGTTTTCGGCTACAAGATTGATGTTGCCGGTGCCGCTGTCTTCACTGACTTCGGCAACCTTTCCTTTTACAAAAAATACGTTTTCATCTGCTTTGAGGTTGGCATAGAATTTTTCGTATTTTCTGCCAGGGGTCCGCAGATCAATATAATAGATGTAAATTTTTGCATCAGGATACTGGGCTCTGATGTATGTGGCGTGTTTTAAGGATGCCAGGCAGCAGATATATGAGCAGTAGGGCAGATGGTTTTCGTCCCTGGAACCTGCACATTGGGCAAAGGCAATGGTTTCCGGCGCCTTATCGTCGGACGGGCGGATGATTTTGCCTTCCGTGGGACCGTTGGAAGAGGCTAACCGTTCCAGCATCATGTTGGTAATGATGTTCTGATACCGGCCAAAACCAAGATTATCAATGCGGGTAGCATCATAGGGCTGCCAGCCCGTGGTGAATACAACCGCACCGACTTTCAGGTCAAATGTGTTTTCATCCATTGAGAAATCAATGGCGTCATATTTGCAGGCGTCTTTGACTTTTTCACGGTCATCGCTGCCCATGGCCGGATCCATGACATACCGCTGGGGGAAGGCCATGTTGTGGGGTAGGTATGCGGCTTTACGGCGATCCATGCCAAAGTTGAATTCATTGCTGATTTCAGTTTCGCACACTTTTGCACATTCACCGCAGCACGTGCAGTTGCTGTTTACATAACGGGGTGCGCTTTTCACTGTGACAGTATAATCTCCGGGGGTGCCGTCAACATGCTGTACCTGGGAAAGTGTATATACCCTGATGTTTTTGTTATCTTTAAGGCGTCTGTAATTGATTTCAAGACCGCAGGTAGGCGGGCAGAGTTTGGGGAAGTAGTGCTTTAGCTGGGTCACCCTTCCCCCAAGGGATGCTTCCTTTTCAATAAGGAATACTTCATAGCCCACTTCGGCAGCTTCCAAAGCGGTTGTCAGACCGCTGATTCCACCACCAACCACCATAATGCTTCCACTTACCGGGGCTGAATTCTCTGTAGTCATGCTGTCCCTCCGTGCATTTTAAGTTGTGTAGTTGTGTTGTGTATAAGTTCCAAATATTTGCATGCCGGACCTGGCAAAACCATCTATATTCGGTTTAAGGCCGTACCCGGCATCCTGTTCTCCTTATTTGAAAAATTGCAAAATAATGTATACGCCGTTTGCTTGCAAGCTTACAAAAAAGGAGACAGGACCAGGCAGGCATAATCTGAAAAAACCTCCAGGCACCGGTAAGCCGGCTCCTGGAGGTTCTTATCAAGACATCCTTAGGTTAAAACGTCTTACCCTACTAGTCGGAGATGATTTTGTGATAGGGTTCTTTTTTCAGGGTCCACTCGTTGGTCTTCTTGTCATAGGAAGAGTTGACAAAGCAGAACCATTCCTCGTCATTCTGGCCCATGAAGTCGCCTCTGTAGTAAAAGCCGGGGAAGCGGGATTCTTCACGGAACTGGATGTGACGGGTGTGCGCTTGAACCGTGTAGAGACGGTGGATAATTTCCCAGGCTCTGAGCAGTTCATGCAGGTCGCCAGCAGCAATTTTCTCAAGGTCTTCACGGAACATTTCAAACAGTTCCATCAGGTTTTCAAGAGATTTGCCATTGGTCATGTAGAACGTACCAGTACCCGCACCATACTCATTAGTCATCTTCATCAGACGCATGGCCATACCGGCAGGTTTGCAGTATTTGGGGTTTACATCGGTTGCGGTGGTGTATTCACAATTATCCAGGTAGTTGTATACCGGATAGTAAACCATATCCACCAGTTCCTGATCGGTTTCAGCAAAACCGGAAACCTTGTCACCTTCGGCTTTCAGGTATTGGATCATGGACTTGGCAATGATACGGCCTTCTGCATGGGAACCTGAAGAGAACTTATGACCGGAGCAGCCAACGCCGTCACCGGCAGTAAACAGACCGCGAACGGTGGTCATTCTGTTGTAGCCCCATTTGTAGGAATCAGGCACCCAGTCCTCTTCGGGGCCGGAACACCAGATGCCGCAGCAGCCGGAGTGAGAACCCAGCAGGTACGGTTCGGTGGGCATAATTTCAGAGTCTTTTTTCTCGGGCTCAGTGTTGGTGGCGCACCACAGGCCGGCCTGGCCAACGGACATGTCAAGGAAATCTTCCCACGCTTCTGATTCCAGATGTTTGAGCTCTTTCTTGTCCATGGTTTCGCCAAGCGCGGCAAGGGCTTTTGTGGTCTCCATAATGATGGGACCGCGACCTTCTTTGTACTCCTGCATCATCAGATGGTTACGCAGACAGGTCGGTGTTACGGCAGCCGTTCCGTAAGGTGCATATTTTTCAAGCTCTGCTTTTGCAAAATCAGAGGCCGCATAGTTTTCACCAAGGCCGTTAACGGTTTTGGCTTTAAACAGAAGGAACCAGGCGCCAACAGGGCCGTAACCGTCTTTAAAGCGGGCCGGGGTGAAACGGTTTTCCATCATGGACAGTTCAGCACCAGCTCTTAATGCCATGGTATAGGTGGAACCCGCATTCCATACAGGGTACCATGCACGGCCTTTACCTTCAGCAACGGAACGGGGCTGGTAAATGTTAACCGCACCACCGCAGGCAACCATCATCACTTTTGCGCTGATAATATATACTTTGTTTTCACGTACGGAGAAACCAACCGCGCCGGCAGCTCTTTTGGGATCATCTTTGTCGTTGAGGATTTCAACGATGAAAACCCTTTCCAGGATGTTTTCGTCGCCAAGGGCTTTTTTACCGGCTTCTGCAACGATTCTTTTGTAGGATTCACCGTTGATCATGATCTGCCATTTACCGGTACGAACGGGGGTGGCGCCACCCTTAAGGGTGCCTTGTTTCTGACCTTTTTTACCGTCCATGTTTTTGCCGTCATCGGTTTTCTTCCAAATGGGCAGTCCCCATTCTTCAAACAGATGTACGGAATCGTCAACGTGACGGCCCAAGTCAAAAATCAGGTCTTCACGAACAATACCCATCAGGTCGTTACGGACCATGCGGACATAATCTTCGGGTTTGTTCTCGCCAATGTAGGTGTTGATGGCGGACAGCCCCTGGGCTACAGCGCCGGAACGCTCAAGAGCCGCTTTGTCAACCAGCAGAATTTTGGTGTCGTCATCAGCCCATTTTTTGATTTCAAACGCGGTGCCGCAGGCAGCCATACCACCACCGATGATCAGAACATCAACGTCTCTTTTCTCGACCTCTGGCTCTCTAACCACTTTAATTTCACCAGCAGGTTTGTTAGGTAATGCCATTATATTCCTCCAAAAATTTTAGTAAGTATCAGAAATTAAACCCAAGCACCTATGCCAGCTCAGTGGGTGCTTTCAGTTCCATACCGTCCGCTTCCTCGGTGGAAAGCAGGCCTGACGAAAGGTCTTTTCCCTTCAGATCATCATATGAATTGGCTTCGCCTTCGGGTGTGGTTCTGATGGGGAACTTGAAGCGTTTTACAACACCGTTTCTGAACTTACAGGTCCACATAATGTCCTCGGTACCCATCATGGGCTGTACAGACGCGCCCATGGGCACGAAGTCAGAGTAACCTCTTACTTCAATGGCCTGGGAGGGGCAGATTTTCACGCAGGAGTAGCATTCCCAGCATTGATCAGGTTCTTGATTGTAAGCTTTCATCTCATTGGCATCAAGGACCATCAGGTCATTGGGGCAGATGTACATGCATGCGGTCTTATCTCCGCCTTTACAGCCGTCACATTTTTCTGCGATTACAAAAGATGGCATTTAAAATACCTCCATTAATATTAGGTTAATCAAAATTGCACAAATACCGTTGTGCGACAATTTGTATCTATAACTATTAAGGCCAGTCAAAAAAACAAAAGGCCTGTAATTAAACCACTCGACCTTTGAGGGAGATGGTTTGAACAAGTTTCAAAATTCATCCCCTAAGCCTTCTTCCTCCGAACAAATGATATGGGAATAACACCAGACAAGATCTGTGTCAAGAAAATTCAAACAAAATGATTTAATGATCTTTTTATTTTTTTAAAATTATTGGTATTTTGCCAACATATACACTTTGGGGATAGGCAAAACACCATATCTTGTGAATGAATGCATTAAAATCATCTGGTAAAAACAGTTAGATCTTGGTAGGTAAAGCCAATGGTCAGAGTCAAATCTGCCACAGATGTGCCGGATTTTAATTCACCATCAAGGTACCCGGATGCATATTGGGTATATGTGTCCGTTGGCGTAACGCCGAGGGCAGCTTAAAAGATGAGCAGATGGGGAATTTTATTTTGACCAAGGGCTTTAACCTGCCAGCTTAAAGTAACTTGGTTTTTAACGTAATTTTAAAATCATGAAGGAAAAAAGATGAGTGATGTGATGCTGCCTGTGGCCTTGGATGATCCCATACAATTTAACTGCAGTCCGGATAACCCTTGTTTTAATAAGTGCTGCAGGGATTTGAATCAGGCGCTGACACCTTATGATATTTTGAGAATGAAGCGTGCGGTCAATTTGCCATCCGGACAGTTTCTAAAGCAGTATACATCCCGACACTCCGGGCCTGGCTCCGGTCTGCCAGTGGTTGCCTTCAAGCCCAACCCCGCTACCGGTCATGCCTGCCCGTTTGTTACGGACTTAGGATGTGCCATCTATAATGACCGCCCTGCATCATGCCGCATGTACCCCTTGGCCCGGGCTATTGCAAAGGATAGGGTTTCCGGAAAGCTTATTGAGTATTTTGCTTTAATTGACGAAGATCACTGTAAGGGTTTTGGTGTTCAGGGGGGTAAAACCGTGGTCCAGTGGCTCAAAAGCCAGGATGTGGCTGAGCACAACACAGAAAATGATAAAATGCTTGAACTGATCACCCTTAAAAACCAGATCCGCCCGGGAATACTGGAGGGTCGTGAACAAGATATTTTTTACATGGCCTTATATGATCTGGATGATTTTAGAATGCAAATTAAGAAAAAAGGGATTCTTGCGTCACTAAACCTGCCCCAAGAATATGTGCACAAGGTTGTTGGTGATGATTTAAGCTTGTTAAACTTTGGTATTGCCTGGGTAAAATATCAGTTGTTTGGTAAAGATTTGGAAAATCAGGGTTGAAGGTTATGGAAATCAAGGGAAAAGTGGCACTGGTACTTGGGGCTGTCAAAGGCATCGGTAAAGGCATTGGTCTGGATTTGGCCCGGCAGGGGGCACGCCTTGTCCTCACCCGCCATGACTGGCCGGATGCCTTCTGTGATATGGAAGCAGATTTTGAAAAAACAGGCGCCCAACACCATATCATAAATGCAGATCTGCGTAGAACTGACGATGTGGCGGGTCTGGCGGAATTTATAAAAGATCAGTATGGACGTCTGGAGATCCTGGTGAATAATATCGAACGGGGCGGATGGCCAACGGTTCACGGGGCATATGTTGAAGAGCAGTGGAACCTTGAGATTGAAACCACGCTCAAGGCCAAACGGTGGGTGTTTGAGGCGATGTTTCCGTTGCTCAAAGCCTGTGATGACGCCGTTGTCATTAATATCTCTTCTGTGGCTGGGATGACCGGCAGATCTGGTCCTGCAGCCCTGGTTTTCAACGAGGGGTATGCGGCTGCCAACCGAGGGGTTGGTATACTCACCGAAACATGGGCCAGGATGGGGGCGCCTTCAATTCGGGTAAATGAATTGATGTTGGGTATATTTGAAACCCGCCATGCCCAGGGGACCCGGGGGTGGCGGGAGGTGTTGAGGGATGCGGAAAAACAGTCCCTGATCAATCATATCCTGGCGGGCCGGACCGGCCGGATTGGTGATGTTGTCAAAGCGGTCAATTTTATTATCAAGGATGCACCTTATATGACTGGTGCCACTTTGCGACTAGATGGCGGGTTTGTTTTGGGCGGAGAACCGGTGCCGCCCATACCCCAGGGCATCGTTTGATTCGTGTTTGACCGTGGGCCTTATTTCTGCAGGTTTTTCCTGTCCTGCTCAGCGGCCTGGATGGCTGTGATGGCCACGGTGTTGATAATATCGGTTACAAGACATCCCCGGCTCAGGTCGTTCACCGGCTTGTTTAAACCCTGCAGGGTCGGGCCGATGGCCACGGCGCCCGAGGAGCGTTGAACGGCCTTGTATGTATTGTTTCCTGTATTAAGATCCGGAAAAATAAACACCGTGGCCCTGCCGGCTACAGGAGAGTCGGGCATTTTGGTTTTTGCAACATCGGGTTCTATGGCGGCATCATACTGGATGGGGCCTTCAATGAGCAGATCCGGGCGCCTTTGTTGGACAATCCTGGTGGCTTGTCTGACCTTGTCAACATCCTTGCCTTTCCCCGAGGTGCCCGTGGAATATGAGAGCATGGCGATTCTTGGTTCGATGCCGAACATTGTCACCGTTTCTGCTGAGGTGATGGCAATCTCTGCAAGTTGTTCCGCATTGGGGTCTGGATTGATGGCGCAGTCTCCGTAGGCTAGGACCCTGTGTGGCAGGCACATGAAAAAAAGTCCCGATACCGGGGTCTGAGGGTTTTTGGCTTTAATAATTTCAAATGAAGGGATAATGGTGGCGGCCGTGCTGTGGATGGAACCCGACACCATGCCGTCTACATCACCCATGTGTACCATCATGGTTCCGAAATAGTTGACGTCCGTCACCCGGTCCCGGGCGTTTTCGATGGTCATGCCCTTGTGTTTTCTTAATTCGCAATAGACTTGGGCATAGGTCTCAAGTAATTCGGATTTTTCGGGATTGATGATGTCAAATCCATCCATGCGCAAGCCAAGCTTTCTGATTTTTTGATGGATCTTTTTTTTATCACCAAGAAGGGTGATATCAACAACTTCCCGTCGAAGAATGCTTTCCACGGCTCGCAATATGCGGTCTTCATCTCCTTCGGGCAGAACAATCCGTTTTTTAAACATCCGGGCTTTTCGGATCAGTTCGTATTCGAACATTTTAGGTGTCATGGTGGTGGAGTCCGTGGTGATCACTTTCTCCATCATCCGTTCAAGGTCCACGTGCTGTTCAAATAGCGCCAGGGTCCGGGTGATTTTCCTGTCATCATACGGGGAGATGGAGCCCTGGATTTTTTCCACGTTCAAAGCGGTGGGAAAGGTGTTTTCAGTGACGCTGAGTACGGGGATAGGATCAGGAATGCCTTTAATCAGTTCCCATACTGGGCCTTCGGGTACAAGGCCACCGGTCAAGATAATGCCCGAAGCATTTTCAATGGAATCCGAAGACAGTGCCGCCATGCATCCCACAATTACATCGGCCCGGTCTCCCGGGGTGATGATCAGGGTGCCGTGGTTAATTCTGCTGAGCAGGTTGGTAAGTTGCATGGCTGCAACGGTAAACCCCCGGGCATGGCGATAGATCTGGTCGTTTCCAAGAAGTACTTTTGCGTCCAGTGCACTTGCAATTTCTGCAATGGTCGGATTGGCCAGTGTCTCTTCCTGGGGAACAGCATATACCAATTGACCGGGGAATAGTCCGGTTTTTTTGAAGTGATCAATAATGCCGGAGAGGTTTGTGGGTGCCACCCGGTTGATAATGGTGCCTATAATATGGCAGCCCTTGCTTTCCAGGGAATCTAAGGTCATGCTGGTAAGTGTGGCGACCTCCTGCATGGATTTGTTGCGGGCATCAGCCACCAAGAGTACGGGACAGTTCAGGTTCTGGATAATACTGGCATTGATGTCGAATTCTACCCCGGTGGTGGACGATACGAAATCGGTCCCCTCACAAAGGATAAAGCTGCATTTTTCCCTGGCATTGTTATATTTTTCGATGATCCTTTCAAGCAGCCCGTCTTTTTTTCCATGGCTTAGCAGTTTCTCCGCCTCGGTCTGGGTGACGCCGTACATGGTGGCATAGGGCCGGTCCAGATTATACTGGCCGGACATCAGTTCAATATCCGGATCCCAGGCATCTGAAGGATCTTGGGTGATGATGGGCCTGAAAAAGCTCACGCAATCCAGTTTTCGGAAAAGCATTTCCATGACACCCAGCGCAATGGCTGATTTGCCGGCACCTGCCTGGGTGGCGGTGATGTATAATCCACTTGACATTATATTTTCTCCAAAATTAGCCCCATGATCAGAATTAAATCTGCCACATATACGCCGGATTTTAAGTCACCATCAAGGCACGCCAAAGGATGGCTTAAAAGATAAGCAGATGGGCGATTTTATTTTGATCATGGGCGTTATAAATCTACAAGAATCTGGGCAATGGTTTTTTTTATCCTCCCGGTTTTACCTGTCAACTGCCTGAAATTGATTTCTATGGCAGCCATTTGTTTATAAAACGGGGTCCGGTCAAAAGAAATATATGCTCGGCTGTCAAATTTTCCGGCATCACAGCCAGGGCCTTTTATGACATTAAACCCTGGTTTGTGAAGCTCATGGGGCAGTCCGTGCAACCGGCAGATCATCGGCCGGAAGTTGTAAAGGCTGCACCGATCCGTTTTGAGCAGGGGGCAGGGGATTTTTTGGGATGCGAACTGATTGTGAGTGCTCCCTGTTTCAAAAAAGATTTGACGGCAGTAGTCCTGGCTGAGTGTTAACACATGTTTTTGGTCTTTACGGGGTAATGTTTCTAGTCCAAATTGTAAAAAAGATGCTTCTGCATAGGTGTGGTGGAAAAAAAGAGATCGGCAGCAGTTGTCTTCACAGCCGTTACACTGAAATCCATATTGCCGGGCAACCTGATTCCATGCGTTATCCATGTCATGGTAAAGCTGGACCAGGGTTGAAAAATGTTCCGGAATATATGTCATGGGCTTTATACCAGTGGGTTAGGAAAAAACAGACGCGCGTATAATTTAAGTGCGTATCGGTCCGTCATAGAGGCAATGACATCACACACCGAACGTTTCAGTTTATTTTTTGTTGAATCCCATGGCGCCATCTCCATCTTTTCCAGTTCTTTTTGCATCTCGTCGGGATTTTTCATAAAATAGTTGTAAAGACCAATAATTACTTTTTTTGCCTTGATGAATTCGTCATGAACCTTGGGGGAGCGGTACACCTTTTCATAAAGAAATTTTCTTAGGACTGTCATGGCTTCCATGACGTCTTCACCCATGTTTAAAATAAATTTTCCATTTTGGGGACCGCTGTTATAAACCAGCTGCTCCATCATGGTTGATGCCCGGGCGGAGTGGGTTGTGCCCAGCTTGCGAATACAGATGTCAGGCACCTCATCCCTGGAGATGACCTTGCTGCGCAACGCATCATCAAGGTCATGGTTCAGGTAGGCAATGATGTCGGCAACGCGTACAATCCGGCCTTCAATGGTGGACGCGGTTTCACCGCGCGTGGCCGGAAGAATATTGCCAAACCCCTTGGAGTGTTTAAGAATACCGTCCCTGACCTGGGTGGTAAGATTCAGGCCTTTCCCTTTGTTTTCCAGTACATCCACCACCCTTAAGCTTTGATCGGAATGGGTAAAATGCCGGGAGTGTACCTGTATCAGCGCTGTTTCTCCAGCATGGCCAAAAGGCGTATGGCCTAAATCATGACCCAGGGCAACCGCTTCGGCAAGATCCTCGTTCAGGCGCATGGCCCGGGCAATATTTCTTGCTGTTTCGGAAACCTCAAGGGTATGGGTGAGCCGGGTCCGGTAATGGTCCCCGAGTGGGGATAGAAACACCTGGGTTTTGTATTTCAGACGCCTGAAGGCATTGGAGTATACAATCCGATCCCGGTCCAGTTGAAAGGGGGTTCTGATGTTGCCGGGGGCGACTTCAGGATGCCGGCGTTCACCACGCGTGCTGGGGGTGGCGTATCTTGACAGAAAATTATGCTCCCGTTGCTGGAAGATTTCCCGGATATTGGGATTTTGTTTTATTTTGGCGTTTGTTGTATTCATCAAAATTATATTGACCTGAAAAATGCATTCACCGTATTCATCTTTGGGGCACCCCTTTGGGTCGGATCTGATTGGTTTCCGGCCTGTCAACAACGAAGGGGGCATGACCGGGGTCTTGGATATCCAGCCAAAAGACGCTTGCATTTTTCAGGCTGACGTAAAATAAAAATTAATACAGTTTTTAATAAAAAAATCAAGGAAAGGAGTGTTTTTGGACTATTCTTTTTTTATGGAACAGGCCCTTGAACAGGCCCGTAAGGCCTTTGATCAGGGGCAGTTTCCTGTCGGGTGTGTGATCGTTCAGGATAACCAGGTGATTGCTTCGGGGGCCAGGGCCGGCACGTCAGGGAAGCGCTCTTTTTTCAGTGAAATTGATCACGCGGAAATACGTGCGCTGAAGGCGCTGGAATCCTCGGATGTCCGGTTTATTCCGGAACAGGCGGTGCTGTTTTGCACCATGGAGCCCTGCCTGATGTGCTTTGCCGCCATTCTTCTGGCTGGTATCCAGACCCTGGTATTTGCCTATGAAGATGTGATGGGAGGGGGTACTTGTCTGAACAAACAGCATCTGACCCCTTTATATAAAGACGCTCAAATTACGATTGTTCCCCATGTGCTGCGCAAAAAAAGCCTTGATCTTTTTCATAATTTTTTTAATAAAGAAACCAACTTATACTGGAAAGACAGCCTTCTGGAGTCATATACGCTTGATCAATGGCGTAAGTCCCAGGGGGAAACAGGGTATTCAGGGCACATAAATAAGTCTTGATTTGTATATTCTTTATGTATAGAATTAGAAGGTTATGCTTGTTGTATTGACATGATTATAGTTTTGTGCTTCGGCGGGAGGTAAAAATAGCTAAGCGAGTTAAGCAGGATCAGACAAGAGTGAATAAGGGGATCAGAGCCACTGAGGTGCGGGTGATCGGTTCTGATGGTGAACAGATAGGCGTGCTGCCTATTGCTGAGGCGTTGCGTATTGCCCAGAGCGATGATCTGGATCTAGTTGAAGTGTCTCCGGACGCCAGGCCGCCTGTCTGCAAAATAATGGATCATGGAAAGTATAAGTACGAGCTGACTAAGAAAAAACAGGAAGCCAAAAGGAAACAAAAGAGTGTCCAGATCAAGGAGATCAAGGTGCGTCCCAAAACAGGTGATCATGATCTTGCAACCAAGGTCCGGCACGTAGATAAATTTATTTCCAATGGTGATAAGGTGAAAATAACTCTGGTTTTCAGGGGGCGGGAGTTTATGCTCAAGGAGCAGGCCAACGCCATTCTGGAAAAAATAGTGAAAATGACCAAAGACTTTGCCCAGGTGGAGCAGTTTCCCAAGTTTGAAGGGCGGGTCATTACCATGCTGCTTGGCCCCAAATAAAAACACATTTATTGGGTTCGGGTTTTTTTTGTTTTAAAGGTATCGTTATGTCTGGTGGTGTATCTTTGTATATACCACCTTATAATTTTTATAATTGTTGAGAAACTTCAGGAGATTGAGTAATGCCAAAAATTAAGACATGCCGTGCGGCTGCCAAGCGGTTTGAAAAAACCGGGTCAGGTAAATATAAGTTTCGCAAATCCCATGCCAGTCATATTCTGACCAAAAAAACGACCAAACGGAAAAGAGGATTTCGTCAGGCCCAGATTGTCGCAGGCTCTGATATGAAAGAAGTCCGCCGGATGCTGCCTTACGGTTAACTTAGATTCTGGCAGCGTTTTTTATATTAAAATGGAAGCCGGCCAATGTCGTGGTTGGTTTATGGTAGATAAGGAGTATAGACACAATGAGAGTTAAAAGAGGGTTTAAAGCAAGACGGCGCCGGAATAAGGTGCTTAAACTGGCAAAAGGTTTCAGGGGTGGAAGAAGCAAGCTTTACAGAACGGCTGCAGACGCAGTGGATAAAGCATTAATGTACGCCTATCGTGACCGTCGGGCAAGAAAAAGGGATTTCAGGAAATTGTGGATTGTGCGTATTAATGCCGGCGCACGGATGAATGACTTGTCCTACTCCCGTTTCATGAACGGACTGAAACTTGCCGGCAGTGAACTGGACAGGAAAGTTTTGGCAGACCTGGCTGTATCTGATCCCGCAGGATTCTCCCAGCTGGCGTCCCAGGCATCTGCTCAATTAAGCTAAAGCGTATTTTCGGGGGGACCTTGCAAAACAATCTCCAAGACATTGAAAAACAGGCTCTGGAACAGATCAGCGCGGCAGATTCAAAGGAGACCCTTGAGTCGGTTTCCGTTCATTTTCTGGGCCGTAAAGGGCAGCTTACTGCTTTTTTGCGCAACATTCCATCACTTCCGGTGGATGAACGCCCTGGTGCGGGGAAAAACGGTAATCTGCTGAAGGTCAAGCTTGAAAAAGCGATAGAGCAGGCCCTGACAGATCTGGAGGCCGGTACTGCAGGCGGTGCCGAAGGGGTTGATATTACACTGCCCGGGCGTATGGTGAAACAAGGTGCCCTGCACCCTGTCACCCAGGTGATAGACGAGATCTGCGGTATTTTTTTGCGCCTGGGATTTGACATCGCCGAAGGTCCGGAAGTTGAGACGGATTATTATAACTTCGAGGCCCTGAATATCCCCCCATACCATCCGGCAAGGGATATGCAGGATACCTTTTATGTGTCTGAAAATATCGTGTTAAGAACCCATACCTCAGGCTCCCAGCCCCGGGTGATGGAAAAACGTCAGCCCCCTGTGCGCATTATTTCCCCGGGCAAGGTGTTTCGCTGTGACTCGGATTTGACCCATACCCCTATGTTTCACCAGGTGGAAGGGCTGATGGTGGACGAAAATGTCTCTTTTGGCGATCTTAAAGGGGTTCTGACCACGTTTGTCCAGCAATTTTTTGATAAGGATACAGCATTGCGGTTCAGACCCAGTTTCTTTCCCTTTACCGAGCCCAGTGCTGAGGTGGATGTTTGCTGTGTTATGTGCAGGGGCAAAGGCTGCAGGGTTTGTTCGAGTACCGGATGGATTGAGATTCTCGGGGCCGGTATGGTCCACCCGGCTGTGTTTGAAAATGTCGGGTATGATACCCAAAAATATACGGGGTTTGCCTTTGGCCTGGGTATGGAACGGGTTGCCATGCTTAAATACGGCATTGATGATATCAGAAAATATTTTGAAAACGATATGCGTTTTCTAAGGCAGTTTTAATTATGAAAGTCAGTTTAAGCTGGTTGCGTGAATATATTCCCATTGATCTTGATCCCCAGGATCTATCGGACAGACTGACCATGGCCGGTCTTGAAGTGGATGGAGTGGAAAGTCTTTATGATTATCTGGACAATGTGGTTGTGGGCCGGGTTGTAGAGACAAGGCAGCATCCCAATGCTGACAAGCTTACCTGCTGTACCGTTGATATTGGAGCCGAAGCCCTTTCTCCCATTGTTTGTGGGGCACCTAATGTCAGGGAAGGAATGTATGTTGCCTGTGCTTTGCCAGGGGCTGTGCTGCCTGGTGATGTTAAAATCAAAAAAAGCAAACTGCGGGGGGAACCATCCCATGGGATGTTATGTTCAGCCTCAGAGCTGATGCTTGCCGATGACGCATCCGGTATCATGGATCTTGAAGGCACGGTTGTTGCCGGAACACCCCTTGAATCAGCCTTGAAGCTTACGGATACTGTTTTTGAGATTGATCTGACCCCAAACCGGCCGGATTGTCTGAGTCTTATCGGGGTGGCCCGGGAGATCGGGGCGTTTACACAGCCCCAAAACAGGGTCACCCTGCCGGACGTGACCTTTGAGAAAAGCCAAATGGATTCCCGGGATATCCAGGATTTTGTCACTGTGGAGATTGAAGATCCTCAATTGTGCCCAAGATATTCTGCAGGTATGCTTTTTGACGTGAGGGTCGGTCCTTCACCGCTTTGGTTAAAGCAGCGCCTTGAGTCTGTTGGACTCTCTTCGGTGAATAACGTAGTGGATATCACCAACTTTGTTATGATGGAAACCGGACAACCCCTGCATGCCTTTGATTATGACAATATTGCTAAAAGCAAAATTGTTGTCAGGACAGCCGGAAAACCAGGTGATGCCCCCCTTGAGTTTACAACCCTTGATTCGAAGGTTCATAAACTTGATCCTGAAATGCTCATGATATGTGATGGAGAAAAGCCTGTGGGCATTGCCGGTGTTATGGGCGGCGAGAATTCCGAAATTACAGATACCACAACCCGGGTGTTGGTGGAGAGTGCTTATTTTAACCCTGTGTCCATTCGGCGTACCGCCAAACGCACAGGAATTTCTTCGGACGCCTCCCATCGGTTTGAACGTGGTGTGGATCCCCAGGGCACCATTTTGGCCTTGAAAAGGGCTGTTTCATTAATGGCTCAGTTATGTTCGGCCACCATTGCACAGGGTCTTATTGATGAGAATCCCGTCAAGGCCGAGCCTGTTACCATTGACTTAAACCCCAAGGCCTTGAATGTCCGGTTAGGGACGTCGTTTTCCGCCGATGAGATAGCACAGATACTGGGGTCTGTAGAATTTGGTGTGGACAAAAAGGGCGATGAGTGTCTGCAGATTCATGTCCCCTCTTTCAGGGTTGATGTATCCCGGCCTGAGGATCTTTCCGAGGAGGTGGCCCGGTTGTGGGGATATAATAAAATCGAAACCAGCTATCCTTTGGTAACAGCCAAAGGACGGCCCCTTGCCGGTCGTCTGGTGTTGCGTGGAAAGATTCGTCAGGCCATGACCGGGTTTGGATTTTGTGAGGCGATTAATTATAATTTTATTCGCAAGGATGCCTGTGGGCGTATGGGCATTGAGGCCCCGGATAAAAGAACCCGGATGGTTGAGATTCTAAATCCCATTTCAGATCATATGGCAGTGCTCAGAACATCAATGGTGCCTGGATTACTGGAGTCCATGGCCAGGAATACGGCCAAACAGGTGGATACGCTTCAGTTGTTTGAAGTCGGCAAGGTGTTTTATGACAAGGCCCCGGGGCAGCAGCCTGAAGAAGTAGAGATGGTCGCAGGGCTGATGACCGGGTATCGCTGTAACCAGACCTGGTATTCCAAAAAGGAAGCAGTTGATTTCTTTACCCTGAAGGGTGTTGTGCAGGGATTGCTGGACGCACTTCAGATTTCAGATGTTCGGTATGAAAGAACCGATGCCAAAGAATGTCCCTATGTTGCGCCGGGGTATGGTGCCAAGGTGGTTAAGGAGGGTATGGTTCTTGGCATGCTTGGCAAAATTGCACCAGGTGTGGGCACCGCCTTTGCTTTAAAACAGGATGCCTATCTTTTTGAGCTGAATGTGGATGGTTTAGAAAAAGCGCTTCCTCAAGCTATCCAGGCAGTTGGGCTGCCCAAATTCCCTTCAATTTCCAGGGATATGACCTTTATTGTATCAAAACATGTTGAAGTTGGTGCCATGATGGATACCATTTCAACCGTTGCCCAAAAGCAGAGCTTGATTGAAGATTACTTTCTTTTTGATCTATTTGAAGGTCATAATATTGGTGAAGATAAAAAGTCCCTGTCATTCAGGATCGTCTACCGCTCCGCGTCAAAAACCCTGACAGAAAAAAATATTAAAAAGATCCATGATCAGCTGTCCCAGAAACTTATTAATGATTTTAAAGCGGGTCTGCCTGGATGATTTTCAGCGGTCATATAAGGGTGTTGACAAATTTAATACATTCTGTTATGGTTAAAAAGTACGATGCGGGCATAACTCAGTTGGTAGAGTGCAAGCTTCCCAAGCTTGATGTCGCGAGTTCGAGCCTCGTTGCCCGCTCCAGATTAATTGGGTATGGGCTGGCAGATTTGTTCCACTTATTCAGGGGGAAGGTATGATCTGAATCTGTTATCTTGGTGAGGATTTTTGAGTGTTTTTAGTATCTGGAACGGGCATCTGCCCGTTTTTGTATTTGTGGAAAAAGGATGATTGCTGCAGGATATGGCATTTATAAACAATAAAGAACCCAGCACCGTGGAACAACAGATCCAGGCTGTAGTCCAACCCCTGGTAGACTCTTTGGGGCTGGAACTGGTGCACATTGAATCTATTGTGCATAACCGGCAGAAATTTGTTCGAATTTATATAGACAACTCCAAAGGGGTCGGTCTGGATGATTGTGTGGCAGTCAGCCGGGAACTTGGGGATCTGATTGATATCCATGTTGAGGACATTGGTTCTTACCGCCTGGAAGTATCATCCCCGGGTCCCAACCGTCCCTTGAAAACAAAGGCGGATTTTATCAGATTCCAGGGTGAACGAATTAAAATTGAAACCCATGAAGTTTTGGAAGGGAGAAGAAAATTCACCGGAATTCTTGAAAAGATAAATGATGATTCTGTAACCATTGCCGTTGACGGCAAATCCTTTGATATTTCCGGAAGCAATATTATGAGGGCAATTCTTGCAGGTCAGTAAAATGGAGAGCATTTAACATGTTTATTACAGACATAAAAAGGGTGATTGATCAGGTAAGCCGGGAAAAAGGTATTGATGCTGCAATCCTGATTAATACCTTGAAAGAGGCCATCGTTTCGGCCGCCAGGAAAAAGATCGGCCCAAGGGCGGATATCGAAGTCCATTATAATGAAAAAAGCGGAGATATCGAAGTTTTCCATTTTAAGGAGGTTGTTGAGGAAGTTGAATATTCAGACAGCGAACTGACGCTGGAAGAAGGACTTGAATTTGACCCCGAATGTGAAATCGGTGATTCCTTAGGGATTCGAATGGATACCGAGGAGTTTGGCCGCATTGCGGCCCAGTCTGCCAAGCAGGTGATCATACAGAAAATGCGGGAAGCAGAGCGCAATGCCGTATATGAGAATTTTATCCATAAAAAAGGCAAAATCATTAACGGCATTGTCCAGCGGTTTGACCGGGGGGCCATCATTATCAATTTGGGACAGGCCGAGGCTGTACTGCGTCCAAGGGAGCAGATGCCCAAGGAGAAATATAAACGCGGGGACCGGATCCGTGCTTATGTCCTTGATGTATTGGAAGAGTCCAAAGGTGCCCAGATCATTTTATCCCGGACCCATCCGGAATTTCTGGTTGAACTGTTTAAGACCGAGGTGCCCGAGGTGGCCGAAGGTATTGTGTCTATCCGGGGGGCGGCACGGGTGCCCGGCGTAAGAGCAAAAATTGCGGTCTCTTCCATTGATTCCGATGTAGATCCCGTAGGGGCCTGTGTGGGGATTAAGGGTAACCGGGTTCAGAATATTGTCCAGGAGTTGCGGGGTGAGAAAATCGATATTGTTCAATGGAGTCCTGATGTTGCAAGATTTGTTTGCAATGCCCTGTCCCCGGCTGAAATTGCAAGGGTGATCATTGATGAAGACAATCAGTCCATGGAGGTGATTGTCAATGATGAATATCTCTCCATTGCTATCGGCAAGGGCGGCCAGAATGTATCCCTTGCCTGTGAAATCACCGGCTGGCATCTTGAAGTGACCAGTGAAGAGGAGTATAGCCGGGAAGTGAAGGAAGGATACGACAGCTTGATGAAACTGTCCACAGTGGGCCTGTCGGCAGCAGAGCTACTGTTCAAGGCAGGGTATTCTTCATTGCTGGATATCATGGATGCCATGCCCGAGGATCTTGCAGCGTTTTTAGATATTGCCGTGGAAGATGCCCAGTCCATGATCAAGGAAGCCGGGCGTTTGGTGGAAGATGATCGGGAGATGGTCCGGGAGGAACTGCAGCACCCTGCACCTGACAAGAACACTGACACTTATATGGGTGACAATGCCGGTGATAGGGGAACGTTTGCCGATGTGGGAGATGAATGGGTTGCAAAATCAGGTGAATAGGGATTGTTGCATGGGTAACGCGGGGAATGAATTTCAAAAGAATCAATTATAGAGGATTACTGGGGGCAACGAATGGCCAAGGTCAGAGTATACGAGTTAGCTAAAGATCTGAACATGACAAACAAGCAGCTTCTTGAAAAGCTTAAGGCGCTGAAAATAGATGCTAAAAGCCATATGAGTGCTCTGGATAACAGTGACGTCGCGGCTGTCAAACGAAATTTATTGGGAAAAAAGAAACGCTCCAATGAGGTGAAAGACCGTCCTTCGGTGATCCGCAGGCGCAGGACAAAGACGATACCCCAGACGGATGAATTGAAAAGGGATCAGGGTATGGACGATTCAGTTGGGGGCGAAGAACCAACTTTACAAGACCCTGCTGATCAGGAAAAGGGACAGGATTTGAAAGATGGTGTTGTTGCAAAGACACAGCCGGAGGAATCCGTTGTCCAGGTTAGTGAGAATGCGCCGAAATCCAAAAAAGAGACAAACGTAAAACGTCCTGCCAGAAAGGTTGTTCCCAAAAACGGCGAACCTGCTAAAATTATTAAGCCTGTCAAGGTTGAAGAACCGCCTGAGCCCGAATACGTGGTGGCCGATATTGAAGAAAAGAGTGAAAAGGTTCCTGCCCAAGAGGGGGATGGTATAACACAGCAGGAAGATGAGAATACGAAAACACCTGTGGTGCCGGTTGAATCCGAAGGTGGAAAGAAAGACAACCCGTCTGAAGCGGTAGATTCCGGGGCGGATAAATCATTGCAGAAAGCGGTGGGCGGTGACCGGAAAGAATCCCAGGCAGACAAACAGAAATCGGCTCAACCCGGTGGGGACGAATCCTTGGAAGCGGGTAATAGCAAAGGCAAACGTAAAAAGAAGAAGAAAAAAACAGCCCCTGCCAAAATTGTCAGAGTGGCGGACCCCGCGATTTTGGAAAATATAAAACGAATGAAAACCCCAGAGCATCATTCCGGCACTGGAAACGATCATGACCGGCCTGTCCGCAAACCGCTGGAGCCGGAAATTGGATTTTTGGATGCCCAAGGGCAGGGACTTGTTATGCCGTCTGAGGCCCCCAATGACCATGATCGGGGGTGGAATCGCGATGCGCCTCAATCCCCTGACGCACCCGCTTCCAGGAAAAGACGCCGTAAGAAAAAATCTGTGGTGGAGGGCAATGACCTTTACCGGGGCAGGTCAGGCCGTAAGAAAAAGGTTAAAAAAGATCCCAAGGGCAAAAAAACCAGTTTTCAGAAAACCCAGATTACAACGCCCAAGGCAATTAAACGCCGGGTAAAAATAGATGAGGCCATTGAGCTGGCAGAGCTTGCCAAGCGTATGGGCATCAAAGCCAACGAAATGATTGTCAAGCTTATGGGGTTGGGCGTGATGGCCACGGTGAATCAGACCATTGATTATGACACCGCCTCCCTTGTGGCGGCTGAATTTGATTTTGAAGTTGAAAAAGCAAGTTTTGAAGAAGAAGCGTTGCTGAATGTCCTGCCCGAAGAGGAAGATAAAGGAAATTTGGAAACGTGTCCCCCTGTGGTTACCATCATGGGGCATGTTGACCATGGTAAAACTTCATTGCTGGACGTAATACGGGAATCCAAGATCACAAGCGGCGAGGCCGGCGGCATAACCCAGCACATTGGTGCATACAATGTGGAAACCCCCAACGGCGGACGGATCACCTTTCTTGATACGCCGGGGCATGCTGCATTTACGGCGATGCGTTCCCGGGGGGCCCAGGTTACGGATATTGTTATTCTGGTGGTGGCAGCCGATGATGGTGTTATGCCCCAGACGGTTGAGGCCATCAACCATGCCAAGGCTGCAGACGTGCCTGTGGTGGTCGCTGTGAACAAAATGGACAAGGAAGGCGCTGATCCGGACCGCATTATGCGTGAACTGTCCGAACACGATCTGCTCCCCGAGGAGTGGGGCGGGAGTGTTATTTTTGTAAAGGTCTCCGCAAAAACCGGTCAGGGTATTGATGAACTGCTTGAAATGGTGCTGCTCCAGGCCGAAGTGCTGGAATTGCAGGCCAACGCGGACCGGAATGCCACGGGATACGTGGTGGAGTCCCGTCTGGACATCGGCCGGGGTGCTGTGGCCACCGTACTGGTAAAACAGGGCACCTTAAAGGATGGTGACCCCATTGTATGCGGCCTTCATTCCGGCCATATCCGGGCCATGATTGATGATTCCGGAAACCGGGTGGGATCGGCAGGCCCTTCCACGCCTGTGGAGATTGTCGGTCTGGCCGGGGTACCCGATGCTGGCGACGAATTTGTGGCGGTGGCGTCAGATAAGGATGCCAAGCAGATTGCGGCTCACCGTATGCAGAAACAGCGGGCCAAGGAACTGGCCAGGAAGAGCCGGGCCGATCTGCAGAAAATGTTTGAAAATCTTGGCACAGCCGAAATCAAAGAGCTTAAACTCATTGTCAAGGCTGATGTCCAGGGCTCCATTGAAGCGCTTAATGACTCCCTCAAAGATCTGGCTAAGGAGGAGGTGGATGTTAAAATTGTTCATTCCGGCGTGGGTACCATCAATGAGTCGGATGTGTCCCTTGCTGGTGTTTCCGATGCCATTATTGTCGGGTTTAATGTCCGACCCACACCCCAGATCCGTAAGCTGGCCAAGGATGAGAATGTGGATATGCGCTTTTATGATATTATCTATGATGTGATCAATGATATCAAATCAGCCCTTGACGGCATGATGCCTTCTAGCTTTCAGGAAAATATCATTGGCCGGGCCGAGGTCCGGGAGACCTTTGTGGTCCCCAAAATCGGCACCATTGCCGGGTGCGGTATTACAGAAGGCCGGGTGGTGCGCGGCAAAAAGGTGCGCCTGCTGCGTGACGGGATTATCAAATGTGATACGGAACTGTCTTCCCTGCGCAGGTTTAAGGATGATGTCAAGGAAGTTGAACAGGGATATGAATGCGGTATCGGCCTTGAAAAGTATAATGATATTAAGGTGGGTGATGCCATTGAATGCTATGAAGTTGAAGAAGTTAAATACCAGGGATAGCAGGACCGGCCTATGAAGCCCTATACACGTGCCGAGCGGGTCTCCATACAGATTCAGCAGGCGATAACAGAACTTTTGGCCAGAAAGATGCAGGATCCCAGAATGGAAATGGCAACGATCTCCGGTGTAAGAATGTCCCCGGACCTTAGCCTGGCCTATGTGTATGTCACCGTATTCGGGGATAAAAAAAGAATCCGGGGGGCCCTGGAAGGATTTCAGAACTCAAAGGGGTTTATTAAGAAAAAAATTGCCCCGAAACTGGGCCTGCGGATCATGCCGGACCTGCGTTTTATCCATGATGACTCCTTTGATGAGGCTGCCCGTCTGGATGCCCTGATTGATGCTGCCCCCAAAGGGGAGAACCGGGAGGCGGACGCCGGTGAGCCAGACGGATCTTCCGGCGATCCTGTTGAATGAAAAGCGGCATTCTTGTTATTGATAAACCCAAAGGCATTTCCTCGACCGGGGTGGTCAACCGGATCAAGCGTCTGACCCGGGTAAAAAAAAACGGGCATACCGGCACCCTGGATCCATTTGCCACGGGGGTACTGCCCATTGCCGTGGGGCAGGCCACCCGGATTTCAAAGTATTTTCTGAAAGGTGTTAAAGCGTACTATGCCCAGGTCACCCTTGGTATCGAAACCGACACCTATGACTGCACCGGCACTGTCAAGCACACGGCATCCTCCGCTCATCTTGACTCCCTGGATTCCAATCAGGTCAAAGATGTTGTGACAGGGTTTTTGGGGATCCGGGAACAGATTCCGCCGGCTTATTCGGCTCTGAAGTATAGAGGACAGCCTCTGTATAAACTGGCTCGCCAGGGACAGATGATTCAAAAACCGGCCCGACCCATTAAAATCATGGCCATTGCTATGGAAAATTTTCGCATGGATACCCACAACCATCCGGTTTTTGATATGCGGGTGACCTGCTCGGGGGGCACCTATATTCGCAGCCTGGCCCATGATATCGGGAAGACGCTGGGGTGCGGCGCCCACTTGTCTGGGTTGCAGCGCACCCGGGCCGGTCCGTTTACAATTGAAGATGCTGTGGATCTTGACCGCGTTGAAAATATGTCGCCCCAGGATATAGAGGACCGGTTTATACCCATGTCCCGGTGTTTGGATTTTCTGCCAGCCGTTATTGCAGACAGGGCAACCGCAGAAAAGGTCAAGCATGGCCAGCCCCTGTCCCCATCAGACATTCCCATGCCTGATGCTTTATTGAATGCCGGTGGTAAAAACGAATCCCAAAGCAGTCATTCCGATATCCGGGTGCTGGATTCCGATGATAACCTGCTGGCCATCGTAACCCCGGATAAATCCAGGAAAGCATATAAATATGGTTGCGTTTTTAATGCGTAACTGGTAAAAATATCAAGCTATCTTTTCGATGTCTGAATAATTCATTGGCTTTTTTCTGAATGGAATATTGGATAAAAGGCAATTTATGTGAAGGGCTTGTATATTTATGGCATCGGATTTTAATATTATTCCAAATAAAGGAGTGTGACAGTGGTATTACTTGCAGAAAACAAAGAGGAGATGATTGAAAAATTCAAACGCCATGAGTCCGACACCGGTTCACCTGAAGTCCAGGTGGCCATTTTAACCCACCGGATCAGCTACCTGACCGATCATTTAAAGATCCATAAAAAAGACCACCATTCAAGACGGGGGCTTTTGATTCTGGTCGGCCGGCGCAGAAGTCTTCTGGACTATCTCAAGGAAAAAGATATTAACAGATATCGTTCATTGATCGAAAAGCTTGGACTCAGAAGATAAGATGATTTTATTTTGACCATAGACCTTACCGGTTTTTGATGCATTTGGGGTCAGAAACCGGTTTTTTGTTTTTATATCAGGGCGGTACAAGATGGAAATGGCTTTTATATAAGTTCGCATTTTTGCTATCAAATCAACCTTGGCATCCATTGAGGTGTTTGATGGTAAACATGCGGAAATTCTTATATGTAAGCTCTTTCCTGCCTTATGCCGCCTGATTTAGTCTTTAGTTTATCAGGAGAATTTATGGAAAAAGTTGTTTCAGCCGATATCGGCGGCAAAGAATTGATCATCAGTACAGGAAAAATTGCCAAACAGGCCTCCGGGTCCGTTATGGTACAGTATGGAGAAACCGTGGTGCTTGTCACGGCGGTGGCTGCCAAAGACCCCAAAGAGGAGATCAGCTTTCTGCCCTTGTCCGTTGAATACCAGGAAAAAATTTATGCGGCCGGCAGAATCCCGGGGAACTATTTCAGACGGGAAATCGGCAGGCCTTCGGAACATGAAACCTTAAATGCCCGTCTCATTGACCGGCCCATCCGGCCTTTGTTTGAAGATGGATATAATTTTGAAACCCAGGTGATCGCCACCGTGATGTCCACGGATAAGTTATGCGAACCCGGCATTCTTGCCATGATCGGGGCTTCTGCGGCCCTTGAAATTTCAGACATCCCTTTCAGCGGCCCCATTGCCGGTGTTAAGGTGGGACGGATCAACGGACAGTTTATTGCCAATCCCACGCCTGCACAGATGAAAGAAAGTGATATTGATTTGACCGTAGCCGGCTCCAAAACCGGGGTGGTCATGGTGGAAGGCGGTGCTGACATCGTATCTGAGACCGATATGCTGGACGCTATTTTCTTTGGCCATGACGTGATCCAGCCTGTCATTGCCTTGCAGGAAGAGTTGAAACGCGCAGTGGGTAAGCCTAAACGGGAATTCATTGCGCCGGAAAAGGATGAGATCCTTGAAACCAGGGTTCAGGAGTGGGCCTGGGACAAGATTCATGAAAAGATTCAGATTAAAACCAAAGTCGAGCGCCAGAACGCGATACATGCCCTCAAGGATGAGGCGGTTGCCCGGTTTGAGTCTGAATTTCCGGAACAAGTCAAAGAGATCAAGGATGTTTTTGGCAAAACCGTTAAACAAGTCTCCAGGCATATTGTCCTCAAAGAAGGCAAACGCATTGACGGCCGGGCCTTTGACGAGGTTCGCCAGATCACTTGTGATGTGGGCTGCCTGCCCCGTCCCCACGGATCCGCTCTGTTTACCCGCGGCGAAACACAGGTCTTGGGTGTACTGACCCTGGGTTCCGGGCTGGACGAACAACGCCTGGAGACCCTGAATTCAAATAATGAAACCCGGACATTTATGCTTCACTATAACTTTCCTGCCTATTCCGTTGGGGAGGTGAGACGTCCGGGCGGACCGTCCCGCCGGGATATTGGCCATGGGAATCTGGCCCAAAGGGCGTTGGCGCGGGTCATCCCCCCCCATGATGAATTCGAATATACCATCCGTCTGGTGGGTGAAGTCATGGAATCCAACGGATCCTCTTCCATGGGAACCGTATGTTCCGGATGCCTGGCGCTGATGGATGGCGGCGTACCCATTAAAGCCCCGGTATCCGGCATTGCCATGGGACTTGTATCTGACGAAAATAATACGGTTGTCCTTTCTGACATCCTTGGGGATGAGGACCATTTTGGGGACATGGACTTTAAGGTTGCCGGCACCCAGGAGGGCATTACCGCACTGCAGATGGACATTAAAATCAAAGAACTGTCCAGACAGATTCTGGAAACCGCTTTAAACCAGGCCAATGGCGGTCGCCTTCACATTCTGAACAGAATGCTGGAGACCCTGGATCAAGCAAGGGCGGATATTTCTCCCCACGCGCCCAAGATTGTATCTGTCCAGATCAGCCAGGACAAGATCCGGGATATCATCGGCCCGGGCGGCAAGGTGATCCGGGCGCTTCAGGCTGACACCAACACCACCATTGAAGTGGATGATGACGGTATGGTAAAAATTGCCGCAGAAAATGAAGAGGATTCAGCCAAGGCCGTGGCCATGGTTAAGGATATTGCCATGGATCCGGAGATTGGCGCCGTCTATGACGGAACCGTGGTAAAGATTACCGATTTCGGCGCCTTTGTCAACATCAAGTCCGGCACGGACGGTTTGGTCCATATTTCGGAACTGGCAGACTACCGGGTGAAGAAAGTCACCGATGTGCTCAAGGAAGGCGAAGTGATCAAGGTTAAGATCCTGGATATCACCCGGGATGGAAAAATTAAGCTTTCCTATAAAGCAGCTAAAAAAGATGCCGAAGAAAACGGAAAATAGTTCACTCTGCATGTGTCCCCTTGGCAGCGGCAGCAGGGGGAATGCCATATTCGTATCCACACCGGATACTGACGTACTGGTTGATGCAGGGCTTTCAGGCATAGAGATCCAGCGCCGGCTGGCTGCTGTGGGAAAAGCGGCAGATGACCTGAAAGCCATCATCATCACCCATGAACACGCCGATCACATCAAAGGGGTAGGGGTATTGAGCCGCAGGTTCAATATTCCTGTCTATGTAACATCCGACACATTTAATGCCTGCAAGGGGTTAGGCAAAATCGACCAGATCAATTTTTTTGAATGCGGTTGCGGCTTTGAGATCGGCACCCTGGCTGTCACCCCCTTTTCCATCAGTCACGATGCCTGCGATCCTGCAGGCCTTACCCTGGAACACCAGGGAAAAAAGATCGGCATTGCCACGGATCTTGGTGTGGTCACCAATCTTGTGCGAACCCATTTAAGCAATGCCAATGCCCTTTATATTGAAGCCAACCATGATCCGGACATGCTCATGACAGGTCCCTATCCCTGGCATTTGAAGCAGCGAATCCAGTCGCGCACCGGCCATCTTTCCAACCAGGATGCAAGGCAGCTTGTGGCAGAGGTTTCCCACAAG
>PDTI01000012.1 GCA_002747145.1 Desulfobacter postgatei | reverse complement strand
TTGGATTTTCCGGATATTCCTCTTCACAATAATACCAGTGAAAATGACATACGAGATTATGTCAAGCGTCGAAAAGTCAGCGGTTCAACCAGAAATGACCTGGATCGAAGATGTCAGGATACGTTTACAAGTTTGAAAAAAACATGTCGCAAGCTCAAAGTCTCTTTTTGGGATTATATTAAAGCTCAATTATCCGGCTTGAATGAAATTCCTTTTCTGGGTGATCTCATCATCAAAAAAGCTCTCAATTTGGCTGTGTAACTGCACCTGAATTTGGTTGACCTTTGTCTTTTTACCCGGACTTATTGAGAAGTTACATCCGCCGTTCTGAAATTCAACAAAAAAATATAATTATATTTTATTTTACTTAAAAAATAGTGTATTTTATTTAGTTCTGTTTTTTTATTTGATATTTTATTTCCAGGATAATTTAACAAGATCATAAAAAGACTATAGCATGAAACATATCGGCTGCGCCTTTGACAATAGTCGGTGACTGGTATTGGTTTCAAAGGATTTTTTATTTTTAAGGACAAAACAAAATGATCAGAGATCTTAAACGAGTAAGGAATATTGGAATCAGTGCCCATATTGATTCTGGTAAAACCACGCTTACTGAACGGATTCTTTTCTATACCAACCGAATCCATAAAATCAACGAAGTCAGGGGTAAGGACGGCACTGGGGCAGTCATGGATTCCATGGAACTGGAAAGGGAAAGGGGCATTACCATTGCCTCTGCGGCCACCCATTGCGAATGGGACAACCATGCCGTCAATATTATTGATACGCCGGGCCATGTGGATTTTACCGTAGAGGTGGAACGCTCCTTGCGGGTTCTGGATGGTGTTGTGCTGATTCTTTGCTCGGTATCCGGGGTGCAGTCCCAGTCCATTACCGTTGATCAGCAGATGAAACGCTACGAGGTTCCCTGTATTGCGTTTGTCAATAAATGTGACCGTTCAGGCGCCAACCCGCTTAAAGTCTGCGCACAGCTGAAAGATAAACTCGGCCATAATTCCGTGATGCTTCAACTTCCCATAGGCCTTGAAGATACCCATGAGGGGGTTATTGATCTTGTTAAAATGAAAGCCTTTTATTTTAAAGGTGACAATGGAGAACAAGTGGTTGAGGCCGAGATCCCTGCCGAGCTCAAAGAGGATGCCGATGCAGCCAGGGAAGAGATGATTGATGCCGTATCCCTGTTCTCCGAAGCGCTTACGGACGCTGTTCTTGAGGACGCCCCAATCACCGAAGAGATGATCATGACAGCAGTCAGAACCGGCACCATTGCCCGGGAAATGACCCCGGTCTTCCTGGGTTCCGCATACAAAAACAAAGGAGTTCAGCCATTACTGAACGCTGTTGTTGATTACCTGCCCTGCCCTCTGGATATTAAAAATGAAGCCATTGATCTGGACAATGACGAACAAACCGTTATTCTTGACAGCGACGTTGACAAACCCACCGTGGCGCTGGCCTTTAAACTGGAAGACGGCCAGTATGGCCAGCTGACTTACATCCGTGTTTACCAGGGGTGCGTAAATAAGGGGGACACCCTGATCAATGCCAGGGACCATAAAAAGGTTAAAATCGGCCGCCTCATCCGGATGCACTCCAACCAGATGGAAGATGTGGAGGCTGTGCCCGCCGGTCATATCGGCGCCATGTTCGGCATTGACTGTGCATCGGGCGACTCCTTTGTGTCACCGGATGTCAACTACTCCATGATGGCCATGCACGTTATGGACCCGGTTATCTCTTTGTCCATTATGCCCAAAGATAACAAAGCCCAGATCAATATGTCCAAGGCCTTAAACAGATTTACCAAAGAAGACCCGACATTCAAGACCTATGTGGATCATGAAACCGGAGATACAATTATCCAGGGCATGGGCGAGCTTCACCTGGAAGTATACGTGGAACGCATGAAACGTGAATACAAGGCTGAAGTGACCACAGGCAAACCCAGGGTTGCTTACCGGGAAACCATTACCCAAAAAGCGCCCTTCAACTTCACCCATAAAAAACAGACCGGTGGCGCCGGTCAGTTCGGACGTGTGGCAGGCTTTATTGAGCCCACTGAAGAAGAATTTGAATTTATCAATAAGATCACCGGCGGCCGCATCCCCACTCAATACATTCCGGCCTGTGAAAAAGGCTTTGAGGCCTGCCTTGTCAAGGGTCCCAGCCTTGAGTTTCCGGTAACCGGCATCAAGGTTACCCTGGAAGACGGGGCCTACCACGCTGTTGACTCATCGGAGATGGCATTTCAGTCCGCAGCCCGGGGCGGTTTTCTTGAAGCTTACAACAAAGCTAAACCGGTTATCATGGAACCCATCATGAAGGTGGTGATTGAAACCCCCAATGAGTTCCAGGGTGTATGCATGGGGCTGATCAACCAGCGGCGCGGCATCATCCAGGGCTCCCAGGAAGAGGGAACCATGTCTGTCATTGAATCCCAGGTGCCACTGTCCGACATGTTCGGCTTTTCAACGGTTTTAAGATCCGGTACCCAGGGCAAGGCCCAGTTCACAATGGAATTTTCTTCATATAAACAGGCACCCCAGTCCGTTGCAGACGAGATTGCCAAGAAAAAAAGCGAAGAAAAAGCAGCCAAAAACAAATAAGACCTTTTTGATATAGAGAGGAAACATGCTTAAAAATGACCTCATTTTAAGAAGTCCGGCAGAAAAAATCATTGGCACCGAACACATTACTGACGGTCAATTCGGCGCCGTACTTTCCCGGGCCGGTGTTGGCAAAACCGGATTTCTGGTTCAGGTTGCCCTGACACGTCTGCTTTGCGACGAAAAAGTGCTTCATATCAGCTTAAGTGATACCATAGAAAAGATAACCATTAGATATAATGAAGGGTATAGCAGCCTTATCGACAGTATCGGCTATGTTGACCCCCAGATTGCCGAACGGCTGTGGGACGAGCTGCAACATCAAAAAACAGGAATCGCATACAACCAGTCCACATTTAATGTAAGCAAAATCAGAGATTATCTGAACAGTTTTAAAGGGGCTGACCTTACCCTGCCGACCTTGATGATCATTGACGGCCTTGATTTTGATACGGACCTTTCAGATATCCTTTCTGATTTAAAACAGCTTCACCAGGATTTCGGCATCTGCATCTGGTTTTCCATGAAAAGCCACAGGGAAGAACCGCTGAATCAAAACGGCTACCCCATTCAGCTTGAAACCTACGATATACTGTTTAATAAAGCAGTCTTCCTTGTTCCCGAGGACAATAAAATTCAAGCCATTGTGCTTAAAGGCGGCGACAAAACAAACCAGAAATTTTTGCTGGATCCAGCCACGTTGATGCTTGCAGAACAGTAAGTAACACCAGCTTGACAAATTCATACTGTTAAAGTTAAAGGCCGCAACACCAGTCAATAAAGGCTTGCGGCCTCTTTGTATTCAAAAAGCATCCTTGTCTGTCCTTTGACCGTAGCGCTAAGAATACAAGGCCCGAACATTTTCCCCAAGCACCATCCGTTTCTGGGCTAAAGTCAATTGTGACTGGTCAATGTCCCTGTAATATCTGTCAGGGGTAAGCAGGGGATAATCGCTACCAAACACAACTTTTTCCAGCACCCCGGCCGTAAGCGCCATATCGTAGATTTCCGGGCCATAAAGAAACACAGATGCGGCGGTATCATACCAGATGTTTTTAAGCCGTTCTTTCATCTGTCTTTTCATGATGTGGTAAAAGAAGATGCCGCCACCCCAGTGGGCAAGAATGATTCTGTTGTCTGAAAAGGCCTGGGCCAGATTCTCAATTTGTTTAAGGGTGACAGGGGTTTTTCCCGGATAGTGATGGCCCAGGGGCTCATTGGTATGGATCATACAGGGTAAATTGCCCTTGCTTTTAAGTACATCCATCACAGGTTCTAAAAGCCGGATGGCCCTGTCATCAATGCCGGACAGGTAAAAAGCCAGTTCCCCCACACCGGACAGCCCCGCATCAATGCAGCGTTCCGCCTCTTTTGCCGCACCGTCCCAGCACAGATCAAAACAGGCCAGGCCCCGCAACCGCTTCGGATGGGCGGTGACCGCCTCAATGACCGCATCATTGTTTCTTTTTGCGTATTCGGGATTGCGCCATGGAAATCCTGAAACAATGGAAATATCCACATCATGGTGATCCATGGTGCTGATCAGTTGAGACACCGTGGCAATTTTTGATTCTGGGGAATGATATAGAAGCTTGAATTCAGGCTCTTTGTCAAAGAACGGGGTTCTGTCATCTGAAACGGCCTTGAAAAAAAGGTGGGTATGGGAATCAATAATCACGGCATCTCCCTTAAATGAATAAAGATTGAAAAAAACTAGCAGCCAATATATAGTAAGCTCCCTGCTCAAACAAGGGCAAATAAGGGGCGAAGTGATGGATTACTATCCGATTTTTTTAGATGTTAAAGACAGATGCTGCCTTGTGGCCGGCGGCGGGGCTGTGGGCACAAGAAAGGCGCTGGGCCTTGCCCGGGCAGGCGCCCGGGTCATCGTGGTCAGCCTTGCCTTTTCAAATGAATTGTTAACCACGCCGGTTCCCGCCATTACGTTAAAGGAAAAAAAATTTGAGGATTCGGATCTGGACGGCATGAGTCTGGCTTTTGCCGCCACAGATAATATGCAGTTAAATGTCAGGATACGGCAGGCTGCCCAAAAGAAAAATATATTGTGCAATATTGCTGACGGCCGGGACAAAGGGGATTTTATTCTGCCGGCAGTGGTGGACAGAGGAGATCTCTTATTTGCCGTCTCTACCTGCGGGGCAAGTCCAGCCCTTTCAAGGCGCCTGCGCATGGCGCTTGAGGCACGTTTCGGCCCTGAATACGGTATACTTGCAACCCTTTTAAGCCGTATCAGGACCATTTTGCTGGAACAGGGACATGACCCCAGGGGGCACCGCAAAATCTTTTATGCCCTGCTTGATGCTGATTTGCCTGAAAAGATTGCCGCCGGACAAACCCAGCAGATTGATACCGTGCTTGCCCAGGTTCTCGGTGACGGATTCAGCCTGGAAAGGCTTATGCCTGATGCCGGTATCAGGGAGTTGTAATGTTTATGAATATTCCTTTTATCCTTTTGCTGTGCGCAACCTTTTTTTACCTGACCAGCACAGCCGGATATTTTTGTTATCTGTTTCACCAGAAAGACCGCATCCAGCAAACGGCTTTAAGCATTATGGGTATTGGAGTCGTGGTTCATCTGTTTGCCATTGTGCTGCAAAGTGCGACGCTTGGCGGGCTGCCCATCTATAACCTTGCTCAGAGCCTGTCCCTGTCCGGCCTCTCTCTGGGCGCCATGTTTCTCTATGTGCAGTACCGATTCCATCTCAAAATTCTTGGGGTGTATGCCACGGCCATGATCAGTGTCCTTATGCTTGCATCCATCTTTCTGCCCGGGACAGCCCAGGCCCCGGACAAGATATACAAGAGTATTTTCTTTTTCGGGCATATTATACTTGTTTTTAGTGGGGAGGCCATGCTGGCCCTGGCCTGCGGCGCCGGTATCCTTTATTTGATCCAGGAGCAGGGCATCAAAGTTAAAAATCCAGGTTTTTTTTTCAAACGGCTGCCTTCTCTGGATTTTCTGGATTCCGTGTCCTATACCTGTATTACCACAGGCTTTGTGTTGCTTACCTTTGGGCTTGTCACCGGCTCTATCTATGTTCGATCTGTGTGGGGCAGTTTCTGGCGATGGGATGTAAAAGAGGTGTTGTACCTGGGCACCTGGCTGGTGTATGCAGCGCTTTTGCATCTGCGGCTTTATTCGGGATGGCGGGGGCGCAATTCCGCCATCATGGCCGTGATTGGCTTTATTGTACTCATTTTTACCTTCCTGGGGGTGAATTCCTTCCTTGGCGGGCATCATCAGGGGTTTCCCCAATAAAAACAGGACATGGATCAACCCATTATGCCAAAGATAATTCTGATTGGTGCCAGCCATAAGACCGCACCTGTGGAACTTCGGGAAAAACTGTCTTTTTCCCAGGAACAGATTGAAACGGCCCTGGATTTTATAAAACAGGATTCGGTTATCAAGGAAGGCCTGATCTTTTCCACCTGCAATCGCCTGGAATTTCTCTATATACGGGGGGACAAGGATGTGGAAAACCATGACAGAATTGATGCTGTTATACAATTTATTTCTGACCTGAAGCAGTTACCTGTTTCTGAATTCAAATCATCCCTGTACATCTTAAAAGATGACGATGCTGTCCGCCATTTGTTCTGTGTGGCTGCAAGTCTTGATTCCATGGTGGTGGGGGAGCCCCAGATTCTGGGGCAGGTGAAAAAAGCCTATAAAACCGCAATAAATGCCGGTACAACAGGGGTCCTGCTCAACCGTCTGATGCATAAATCCTTTTCCGTGGCAAAACGGGTGAGAAAACAGACCGGAATTGGTGATAACGCCGTTTCCATCTCCTATGCCGCCATTGAACTTGCCCATAAAATTTTTGCCGATCTTGCCACCAAAAGCGTCATGCTCATCGGTGCCGGGGAGATGGCGGAGCTGGCTGTTGAACATCTTATTGCCCACCAGGTAAAAAATATTGTGGTGGTCAACCGCACATTTAAAAACGCCCTGGAACTGGCCCGTAAGTTTAACGGTCAGGCGGTTCAATATCACGAGCGGGAAGCTGTACTGGCAGATGTGGATATCATTATCAGTTCCACCGGGGCCACGGATTATGTGTTAACCCGGGCCCAGGTCAAGAGTGTCATGAAAAAAAGACAGAACAATACCCTCTTTTTTATTGATATTGCGGTGCCCAGGGATATTGACCCCCGGATCAATAAAATATCCAATGCCTATGTTTATGATATTGACGATTTGAGAAATATTGTTGAAACAAATATGTGCCGGCGGGAACAGGAAACCATAAAGGCGCAGCGGTTTGTGGAGGAAGCCTTGCTGGCTTTCCGCAGATGGCTGGATGAACTGGCCGTGGTGCCCACTATTAAGGCCATCAACCGCAAAATGACTGATATTGTGACTCTGGAATGTGAGAAAACCCTGGCCGCACTGCCCCACCTGTCAAATGATGATGCCGAATCCATCCGCAGGATGACAAAGGCCATTGCGACCCGTGCCATGCATGATCCCATTTTATTTCTTCGTAATATTGGTGATCACCGGGACGATTCCGTCTATTTAAATGTGGCCCGTCATCTGTTTAATCTGGACATTCCAAATCACAACTAAAGGTGTTTCAGATGAAATTATTAAGACAGCTGGTCATTTTCTTTTTGGTTTTCACATGCTTGGCTGTCTTTGGCTATGCTTACCTGATCAACCACCAAGTGGCCGAGCGGTTCAAAAAACGGTTGTGGGATGTGCCGGCCAAAGTATATGCACGCCCTATGACCCTTTATCCGGGGTTGCAGCTGTCCGCCAAGTCCCTTGTTCAGGAACTGGATCTGCTGGGATACCGAAGGGTTGACACCCAGGAACAGCTCTCTGTGCCGGGTACTTATACCCGGTACCATGGCCGGTTTACTCTCAATTGCCGGCCCTTTGATTTTGGTACACACCGCCGTCCCTTGCGCCGCATAGCGGTGACCATATCCGGCGGTCGTATCACCCGGCTTAAAACCGGGCAGCGTGACGCTGACATGGAGCCGCTCGACCCGGTGATGATCGGGCAGTTCTATCCTTCTTCCATGGAAGACCGTATTCTTCTTGATTCTGAACATATTCCGGAGCTGCTTAAAAACAGCATTGTTGCCGTGGAGGATAAACATTTTTATTCCCATTACGGTGTTGATTTCAAATCCATTTTACGGGCCATTGTGGTCAATATTCGCCAGGGCCGGTTTACCCAGGGTGCCAGTACCCTGACTCAGCAACTGGCAAAAAATTTTTTCCTGTCCCCTGAAAAAACACTCAAACGGAAGATTAGCGAAGCTTTTGTGTCAGCCGCCATTGAGCGCCAATTTACCAAGGAACAGATTCTTGAAGCCTATATCAACGAAGTTTATCTAGGACAGGACGGTGCCAGGGCCATACACGGGTTTGGCCTGGGAGCGCAGTTTTATTTCGGCAAATCTTTAGAGTTGCTTTCCCCTGAAGAGACCGCTCTTTTGGTGGGCATGCTTAAAGGACCGTCCGTCTACAATCCAAGGGTTTACCCGGACCGGGCCATGGCCCGGCGAAACATTGTACTTGGCCTTATGGCAGATCAGGGGCTGCTGTCATCTGCCCAGCTGACAAAAGCACTTGGCCGTCCCCTTGGCGTTATTCCGGTACCTCGGCAATGGCGGTTCCCCTTTTACCTGGATCTGGTTAAGCGCAGACTGCTTAAAGAATACCGTGAAAAAGATTTAAAAACCATGGGGCTTCGTATTTTTACCCCTTTGGATCCTTTGGTGCAGCTGGCTGCGGAAAAGGGGGTGGCGGATTTTATGGCGGGCAGAAATTCAAAGCTTGAGGCCGGTGTGGTGGTCGCGGCCGGTGCCACCAATGAAATCCAGGCCCTGGTTGGGGGAAAAGATTCCAAATATAAAGGGTTTAACCGCGCCTTGGATGCAATGCGTCCCATTGGCTCCCTGGTAAAGCCTGTGGTCTACCTTTCGGCCCTGGAACAGCCTGAAAATTATACCCTTGTAACCCCAATTAATGACGGACCTGTATCATTGAAAAGCGGGAATCAGCTTTGGAAGCCTATGAATTTTGACAAAAAATTCCATGGGGACCTGCCCTTGTACCAGGCGCTGGTATTCTCCTATAATACGTCAACGGTAAGGCTTGGCATGGATTTGGGCCTGGAAACTGTTTTTGAGACCATGGCTCAGTTGGGATTCAAACCCGCTGCCCCGCTTGTACCTGCAATGCTTTTGGGCAGTTTTGACATGACACCTGTCCAGGTTGCCCAGGTTTACCACACCCTGTCATCGGGGGGGTTCTACACCCCGTCACGGGTTATAAACGCCGTTTTTACCCCTGACGGGAAAACGCTCCAGCGCTATCCTTTGCGCATTGAACAGCACCTGGATCCGGGTGCCGTATTTCTGGTGGGCAAAACACTCCAGGCTGTGGTCAGCGAAGGTACCGGGAGATCTTTGTCCAGATGGCTTTCCCCGGATCTGGGCATTGCCGGAAAGACGGGGACCACCAATGATCTGCGGGATACCTGGTTTGCCGGATTCTCCGGAAATCGTCTGGCCGTGGTCTGGGTGGGAAGGGATGACAACAAGCCCACAGGACTCACCGGGGCAACTGGTGCCATGCAGGTTTTTGGCAGAATCATGTCCCAGATTCCCAATACGCCTCTGGTCCTGACGCCACCGGCTAATATTGAGTGGGCGGTTATTAATCCCAGGACCGGACTTCGTACGCAGAACAATACACCAGATGCTCTTGCCATGCCTTTTATCCGTGGGTCTGCTCCTGTTCTTTTTGATCCTGTTCCCGGTCCCGTTTTTGATCCGGATGCTGACGCCATCCCCACAATCCCGGCAGCCCCCGGGGCTGACAAACACACGATGAAGAAAAAAAAGCCGCGGTATCTTATTGACTGGCTCAAGGATGTATTCAAATGAAAACGTATTTTGTTTCTTTCATTGCCCTGGCACTGATCGTTTTATCTGCTTGTGCACCAAAAAGACCTGTCCCCGTGCAGCAGTCCCATTTGCCCCCTGAATCCGTACCTGAAATTGGCAGATCTGTGACGCGCCAGAACACGATGGCGCCCAACGATCCGGTAATTTCGGGCAAAAAAGAGGAGCCGGGCCCACTTTTATCTGCTGTGCGTCCTGTTCAGCGTCCCCGGCCCAAAGCGTTAACCCGGATGATCCGGAATGCCGAAAATCAACTTAAAAACAGGCAGGCCCAGCGTGCCTTTTCCACCCTGGAGCAGGCATTGTACATTGATGGTCAGGATCCCTTGATCTGGCATCTGATGGCAAGGGCCCAACTTGACCAGGGAAATGTCGTCCAAGCCATTTCCCTGGCCAAAAAATCGAACAGTCTGGCTGCTGCGTATCCGGAGGTTAAGAGAAAAAACGCAAACCTGCTTCGCAAAGCTACAGGTCGTAATTATTAGTGTATCTCCAGTATGTTGGCCATTCACAGGAGCGAAAAATGACCGCACACTCTCAAAAAAAAAATAAAATAACACCGGAGGAATATCTTGCGTTTGAAAGAAGTTCTCTTGATATGAAGCATGAATTTTTTAACGGTGAAATTTTCGCCATGGTTGGTGCCGGAAGGAAGCATAACCGTATCAATGTTAATCTTACAATAGAGCTAGGGGGTAAATTCAAAGCGGATAAATCCACTTGTAATTTGTTTTCCAATGACATGCGGGTTAAAGTTGCTAAGAATTATGTTTACCCGGATATTGTAATTTATTGCGGTGATGCAGTGTTTGAGGATGATGAATTTGACACCTTGACGAACCCTGTTGTGGTCATGGAAATCCTTTCGGATTCAACGGAAGTCTTTGATAGGGGAAAAAAGTTTGCTTATTACCAAACGATCCCCACACTTCAAGAGTATATCCTTATCTCTCAAAACGAGTATCGTGTTGAACAATATACACGCAACGGTGATGACTGGCTATACCGTTCATACAAAGGTACAGGCCGGATTCTAAGGATGGAATCAGTAAATTGTCAGTTGCCGTTGTCTGAAATTTATTGGGATATTGTGATTGAGCCGGAGGAATCAATGTGATAGGGAACACGGAAACAATAGAATCCACAATATATAACTTTCAAGAAAAAGATTTTGGTCGCCGTATCTACCTGTTATTCAATAAGATTCAGTTATCGACAGTTTTTTTGTACTCCACCGCCTCCGCCTCCTCCCCGGCCTGTGATGAACACGTTATAATGAATAAGCTAATATAATATATCATAAAATCTTTGTCAAAAAATTCATTAGAGCCTGGCTGATATAGGGGATCACAGCGAAATCTCATTTTCATGAGGTTGCAGCCGATTCATCAATGATCAGACAGAGGCTAAAATCCGGCGCATCTGTGGCAGATTTAATTTTGATCATGGACCTAATCTTAAAAAAAAATAATATTTTCAGGAGAAAGAAATCTCATTTTAGTTTATAACAGGATGATGAAATCTTATACGCTGATTGGTAAATAATAAATACCGGGTGAAAGATTCCGACCTGTGGAAAATTTGCAAATGGAAACTGCGAAAGCAAAAGAGCTGTATAGCAATAAAATACTGGATGTTTATGTGGCCCTGATTCGGGAAAAGTATCCTGAGATCGAAATTGAGAACCTCATGGACGAAGCCGGAATCAGGAACTATAGTAAGCGTGCTGATAATTCCCGGGGGCTTAGCCGGGAACAGATCAACCGGTTCCATGAGCGTTTGTGCATGCTTACAGATAATATAAGAATTGACCGGGAGGCCGGCCGGTACGCTGTAAATCCCGAATGTTTGGGAAAAATTCGCAGCTTGGTGATGCCCTTTGCCGGGGTCAGGTGGGCCTGTAGGATGATAAAAAAATATGCCGGAAGTCTGACCGGGAATGGACATTATACCACCCGCTATACAGGAAAAAATAAAATTAAGGTTGAGGTTACGCCCAATGAAGGGATAAAAGACGAACCTTTCCAGTGTGAGATCCGGCAGGGGTGTTTCCAGGGGCTTGCGGATGTCTTCCTGCACAACGAACTGATCGTGCATCATCCGGAATGTATGTTCAAAGGGGGCAGGGTCTGCCGGTATGAGCTTACCTGGCGGAATTCGGCATTTTCCGTACTTGCCGTGCTTTCCTGGCTTGCCGGTGCTGCTGCCATGGTGATGCTCATTAAATTGTGGACAGTGCCTGTTGTTGCTAACCCTAAAGATTTATGCTTGATTTGCCCTGCCTTATTGGCTCTTGGTTTGGGGTGGGCTGCCCAGCGGGTCAAATCAAAGGCGTTTGCAAGGTCTTTAAACGGTATTCACACAGCCAGGGAAAGGATGCTCAGCCAGATTGAAATCAATGCGGAAAATTCAAGGGTTCTTGTTGATATTGGACAGGTCCTGGGGATTGAAGATCCTAGTGTGTGCACCTTTGACCGGGCGGCAAAGATTGTGGGTAAAAAACTTCGTTATGATCGTTTGATGATCATGATTGCCAATGACGAGAAAACGGTTTTGTCCTATTACGGCGGATATGGATTCTCCGAAGTCGAAAATCTGTATGTTGCCAATTACAGCATCTCCCTTGGGGGGGGGGAAGCGCCCGGAGAGATGTTTTACGAATCTTATACGCAAAACAAAACCATGCTTGTTAATGATATGGCATGGCTTAAGCGTAAATTTCCCCAGAGCGAGGAATTTGTCGACCGTATCAGACCGCGTTCCTTTTTTATCAGCCCCATTGAAGTGGACGGTGAGCCGATCGGCATTATGATTGCGGCAAATACAATGACCCTCAGAAAATTGGACAAAAATGACACCTACCTGGTTATGGGCGTGACCCAGCACATCGCTGGAATTTACAGGCAGCAGAAGTATGAAAAGCAGCACAATGAGTGCAAGCGCCAGATCGTTCAGCTTCAGAAAATGGAGGCCCTTGGGGTGCTGGCTGGTGGTATTGCCCATGATTTCAATAATATTTTGTCCCCCATCCTTGGGTATACGGATTTGTGTCTGTCAATGTGCCCGGAAGATGACAAGATGCTGAAATTCCTTGGCCGGGTGAAAAGCGCAACTGTCAGGGCCCAGGATCTGGTGGCCCAGATCCTGGCATTCAGCCGCCAGGGAGAAAAGGAGTATATCCGCTGCCACCCCGGCCCCATTATCAAGGAGAGCTTAAAGCTGCTGCGGGGCTCTGTTCCCAAAAACATAAAAATCGAAACCTTGGTCAGAACCGATCTTGCCCCTGTTATGGCAGATCCCACCCAGATTCATCAACTTGTGATGAATCTTTGTACCAATGCCTATCATGCCATGGAGGAGAAAGGCGGACTGCTTACCGTCCGTATGGATGAAATTCAGGTTGACGAAAGTCCCCTTGAAGAGACGCGTCAGATATTGCCCGGCTCCTATATCCATTTACAGGTGGTGGATACGGGACACGGGATGAGCCGTGCCGTCATGGATAATATCTTTGAGCCCTATTTTACTACAAAAACAATAGGGCGGGGTACGGGTATGGGGCTTCCCATTATCAAAGGTATTATCGCCCGGCTCAAGGGGTATATATTTGTGGACAGCACTGAAGGAAAAGGCAGCTGTTTTGATGTTTACCTGCCCCAGGCCGATGACAACAGCCACTTATAACAATATGAAAGATTCCCCATTCTAGGGGAATCTTGATTTTGGCTTTCATCTTTCAGGTGAAGCACCAAATAGAATTTTTTCAATAATTTCAGAACATATCAAAAGTCATGCTGCGAATTCAGGATATAATCTGTACAAAAAAGAAGATGTTTCTCCGGGCAGCGACATTTATGGATTCAATATCACCTGGTTTCCGTTGAGAAACAGCTTTTCTTCCTTGATGTGCATATCCAGGGACAACAGGTCGTTTTTAATAACGAAAAATCCGGTGGCCATTCCCGGGAAAAGGGGTTCCGTCAGATTAGGGATACCGCTTGCAAGGGCATAAGGCAGACTGAATTGAGCATCCAGCTCAAAAAAGGAAAAAATCATCTCCGGCTGCATGGCAAAAGTAAAAAGATTGGAAGGATCCAGATCCTTTTTCAGTTTAATATCCAGGCTCCCGGTTGCCTTTCCCTCGGGCAGGTCGATATCCAGCCCGCAGATTTCCATACCCAGGCCCTTTTTCAGTAACCCCTTGAGTGCGGATAGGAGTTCTGGGGTGTTCCGGGCCATTTCATCCTTTAATATTTTCTGGAACTCATCAGGATTTTTACCCGTTTTCCCAGCATGTTGACCTGCCTGGGTCATCATGTTTGAATACAGGCGCATAAGCTGTTCAAAGGAGGCGGTATCGACCTGTTTTAGCTTAAGGGTTCCGGCCCAGTCAGACAAAGGCTTGTCCCCCAGCTCAATACGGTCCATATGAAAATTCATGGACATAAGCGTTGTTCTTTTATCCGCGGATGCACTGATGTCAGAGTTGAGGGAAAGTCCTGAGATATCAACAGGATTTGATTTCCCGTCATCTATTTTCAACTGTTGCAGTGAAAATGTATTTTTCCCGGCCCAGATGGTGTCTGTAAGCTGGTACAGATCAGATGTAAACATGGCCGGTCCCATCACCAATTCACGGCCCTGGGATAATCCTTCCCAGCGGCCTTTTGCATCCAGGGTTTTAAACCCTTTTCCCATGGAAACGTCAAAATCCAGGGCATGAATATCAACCTTTTTTCCTTTATCTTCAATGAAAAAGGGGGCCATATGTATTGTGGTATCCATGGTGCCTGCAAGGGAAAACCGGGACTGGATGGACAAAGGATCTTTGCCGTTCAGATGGGTGTTCACCCATTGCATGTACCAGGGATTTTCTTCAAGACTTGTTTGTGAATTCACACCGAAAAACCGGTGTGTTCCCTTGTCTACCAGTACCAGTTGTGCGGTCTGGCTGCCGGGGAAACCATTGGCCGTTTCAATGCGCCATTTTACACGGGAAGAAAACAGGCCCCGGTCATATTCAAGGATTTTCATCTGGAAACCTGCTGCGGTTTTGGCTGCTGTGTTGTTATTTTCCTCAACAATTGATTTTATGGTGCGTTCCATGAGGATACCATTGGCAATGGGCAGGCCGGCAGCACAAACAACAGCCAGGCAGATTAAAATGATCAATAATTTTTTCATAGGTTTTCCTTTATTTCTGTTTTCATAAAAAGCCTTGTAGGCGCTCTTTCAGTCCGGAGCGCCGCAAAGCGGTCCTGTTATTGTCAAAGGCCGTTTTAAAGGCCCGGGTGGATCCCACAATAATAACAAGAAATTTTCCACGGGTCATGGCGGTGTACAGCAGGTTTCTTTGCAGAAGCGGTAAATGGGCCGTGGTCAGGGCGATGATCACCGCATCATATTCCGAGCCCTGGGATTTATGAACGGACACCGCATAGGCCAGGGTCAATTCGTCCAGCTCCGGCAGATCATAGGGCACAATTCTGCCCTCGTAATCCACAAGCACCTGGCCCGCGGATCTGTCCACTTCCGTCACCCGCCCGATATCCCCGTTAAAAACCTCTTTTTCATAATTATTTTTCAGGTGCATGACCTTATCACCGGGTTTAAAGGTGTGGCCATGGGACTCAATACTCCCGGTCGCGTCGTTTAAAACCGCCTGAAGGCGCTGGTTCAGGTTGATGGTACCCGCCTCTCCCTTGTGCATGGGGGTGAGCACCTGGGTTTCCCGGATATGGGGAAAGGCCTTTGGAATCCTTTGGGTGCACAGCTCACAGATGGTGTCTGCCACACGGGCCGGGGTGCTGGTTTCAATAAAATAAAACTGGGAGGGTTGGTCCGGAGTGGCCGATTTTATGTCCGGCATCTGCCCGTTTCTGATACTGTGGGCATGCATAACAATGGGACTTTTCCCGGCCTGGCGGAAAATGCGGGTTAAGGGAAACACCGCCACCTGTTCCGAATGAATAATATCCGACAACACATTACCCGGCCCCACCGAGGGCAGCTGAAAGGTGTCCCCCACGAGAATCAGACTGGATCCGGCCGGCAGGGCCTCAAGCAGACGGTACATGAGCTGGGTATCCACCATGGAGACCTCATCCACCACCAGAAGGTCCAGGTCCAAAGGATGAGTGAAATCATGTTCAAAGGTTCCGGTCTCCTGCTTATAGCCCAAAAGTTTATGAAGGGTTCCGGCCTTTCGCCCGGTCACTTCGGATAGACGCCGGGCTGCCCGGCCCGTTGGGGCGGCAAGCATCACCTTCAGGCCAAGGGTGTTGAATACAACGCACAGCGCCTTGATCAATGTGGTTTTCCCTGTACCGGGCCCGCCGGTGATAATGGAAATTTTACAGCCCAGAATCCGGATCACCACATCCAGTTGCTCCTGGGATAACCGGACAGCCATGGCCGATAGCACCTGGGTCTGGATTAAATCTTCCTCAACCTGGAAATCAGGATTGGGCATGGATAAAAGCGCCTTGATCCGCCGGGCGATCCCGGCTTCAGCCCTGTGTAAGGAGGCAAGATACACCCTGTCTTTTTCAACCACCACCTCGTTATCCGCAGCCAGATTCCCAAGTGCCTCTAACAGTTGTTCCCCAGACACCCCCGCCCGTTGCATACAGGCCTGGATCAAGTCTTGTTGTTTTTCAAACAGATGGCCGTCCTGCTCCAGGTCCAGCAAGCGGCAGACCAGACAGGCTTTGAGTCTTTGTTCATCCTCATTTTCTGTTCCAAGCGTCCTTGCCAGTTCATCCATGGCGGTAAAACCAATGCCGGGAATGTCCCGGGCAATGCGAAAAGGATCCTGGGTCAACACGTCCAGAGCATCATTTCCATAGGTTTTAAGGATGGCTGAAGCCTTGGCCGAATCAATGGAAGTGCCTTGGAGCATCTCCATGACCCGCCGCACTGAATGGTAGGTATTCCAGCCCGTTTCAATCATTTTCCGTTTGGTTTTGCCGATCCCGTATACATCAAGAAGTTGGTCCGGGTTATTTTCAATGATTTCCAGGGTCTGTTCCCCAAAGGTGTCTACAATCCTGTTGGCCAGCCCCTGGTTAATGCCGGGAATGATACCAGCACTCAGGTATTTTCGAATACCTGCCATGGAAGAGGGCAAAGTCACTTCAAATGAAGCGGCCTTAAACTGATCTCCATATTTTGGATGGCTGGTCCAAGTGCCTTTGAGTTTGAGCCGTTCACCCTGGGTCACCCCAGGAAGATGTCCCACCACGGTGATGGCGTCAGCCACCTTGGGCAGTGCCACACGGCACACGGTATAATGATTTTCCGGATTCTGAAATGTAATCCGGGACAAGGTTCCGCTGATGGTAATCATGACACCCTGGTACCGGGCAGAAAATGAGTGGTGATCCAGCAGGCTGCCTCGTAAAGATCCCTGGCAACAAAATCGGGCACAATGCTTTTTTTTGTCAAAGCAGCCAGGGCCTTGGCCCCATTGCCGGTCTTAACCAGGATGGTTTTAGCACACCCGGCATTCTTACCGCACTCAATATCCTTGGCAGAATCTCCGATCACAACAGCTTTGTTAAGATCAATGCCATGACACGCCATAGCCTGGCGAATCATTCCAGGCTTGGGTTTTCGACAGGTGCATCCCTGGTCCGGGGTATGGGGGCAAAAAAATATATCCTTGATCCGGCCGCCGGCCTGTTCCACCCCGTGGGTCATTTTTTTAAAAATGGCATCAAGGGTTTGACCGGAGATCATCCCCCGGCCCACAGCCGATTGATTGGTGATCAAAATCACCTGGAAACCGCCGGTCGTCAAACGGGCAATGGCCTCGGGACTTTTGGGAATAAAATGGAATTCGTCCGGATGTTTGATATAGGCGTCGGAATTATGGTTGATCACACCGTCCCGGTCCATAAAAACAGTATATCCTGTCATTTTTTTAGCTTATCTCCAAACACGAACTACTCGGCTACGGCAAAGGTGTGCGCAAACCCTTCCTTGACCATCAGTTTTTTGCTGAATCTGACGGCATCATTCAGGTTGTTGAATTTACCGATCCTCACCCGGTGAAATTGCCCCCGGTCATCTTCATAGGGAACAACATGGGCATTCAGATAATTCTTAGACAACTTGATCCGGTATTTCTCCGCATTGCTCTTCACCTTGAATGCCCCCACTTGCACCGTAAAATTGCCTTTCCAGTAATTCACGGGGGTAAAATTTACGGGGGCGTGGTCTTTCCTGGCATAAGCCGTTGCCTTTCCAAGGGCGGTCAACTTTACCCGGGCAGTGCCGGGCCCCACCATACCAATACGCTGGGCTGCTTTATAGGACAGGTCTATGATCCTGCCCGCCACAAAGGGACCACGGTCATTGATGCGCACCGTGACATTTCTGTTGTTGTCCAGGTTTTCAACCTTGACCCATGTGTTCATGGGAAGGGTTTTGTGGGCCGCGGTCATGGCGTACATGTTGTAGGTTTCACCATTGGATGTTTTCCGGCCGTGGAACTTTCTGCCATACCAGGAAGCGTACCCTTTTTCCACATACCCGCTGGCCGAGGCCATGGGATAATAGTGTTTTCCCCCAATGCGATAGGGGCGCTGGGTGGCTTTGGTTCCACCGTATCGTTTATCCACAAATTTGCGGTGACCGGAATTATGGGTTCCGGCACCACACCCGGCAAGGGCAACCCCAAGGCAGAGAATAAAGGCCGGCATGAATGCCCGGATGGCATAATTCATACATAATAACATTTTTATTTCAGAGCCTTATTGATAACATCTATCATTTTATCGGTAAAATAGAAGGTCATGGTGGATTTAATATCTTCAGGAACTTCTTCCACATCTTTTTCATTCCAAAGGGGCAGAATCAAAGAACGGATACCGGCTCTGTGCGCCGCAATCACTTTATCTTTGATGCCCCCCACAGGCAGAACCTCTCCTCTGAGGGTAATTTCTCCGGTCATGGCCAGACGGGATTTCACCTTCCTTTTGGTGATCACAGAGGTCAGGGCCGTAAGCATGGTCACCCCGGCAGATGGGCCGTCTTTGGGAATGGCCCCTTCGGGTACATGAATGTGGATATCATGGGTATCAAAAAAGGTGTCATCCACACCCAGCCGGCCGGCATTGGACCGGATAAAACTTAAGGCCGTAGACGCAGATTCCTTCATGACATCCCCCAGCTGTCCCGTGAGTTTCAGGGCCTTGCTTCCCTTCATGGCCACGGCTTCCACAAACAGCACCTCCCCCCCCACAGAGGTCCAGGCAAGTCCTACGGCCACGCCTGGCGCTTTAATCCGGGTGGCCATGTCAGGCATGTTTTGGATGGGGCCCAGGTATTCGGAAATGTCTTTACGGCCAACGGTCAGATGCGCCACCTGATGTTCGGCTATTTTAGCAGCCACCCCACGGCATATGGCCCCGATTTGACGTTCCAGACTGCGTAAACCGGATTCCCTGGTATACCCGGAAATAATCTGTTTGACTGCGCCCGGGGTTATTTTAATCTGGCCGGAATTGATTCCGTTGGCTTCCCGCTGTTTGGGAATGATATACCGGGTGGCAATTTTAAGCTTTTCCTCCTGGGTGTATCCGGTCAGCTCAAGCACCTCCATTCTGTCCCGCAGAGGCGGTGGAATGGTGTGCAGCACATTGGCGGTGGTCAAAAACATCACATCGGACAAATCAAAAGGGAGATCCAGGTAGTGGTCAACAAAATTTTGGTTCTGCTCCGGATCAAGGACTTCAAGCAGGGCAGATGAGGGATCTCCGTGGTAGGAGGAGCTGACCTTATCAATCTCATCCAGCATAAATACCGGATTTTTTTTACCGGCAGTTCTTAAATTCTGGATAATCCGGCCGGGCATGGCGCCCACATAGGTCCGCCGGTGCCCCCGGATTTCAGCTTCATCCCGGACCCCGCCCAGGGAAATGTGTACAAATTCCCGGCCCAGGGCCCTGGCAATGGATTTTCCCAGGGAGGTTTTCCCCGTGCCTGGGGGACCTGCAAAGCACAGCATAGGGCCTTTGGAGTCTTTTTTGAGTTTACGCACGGCCAGAAATTCCAATATCCGCTTTTTAGGCTTCTCAAGGCCGTAATGGTCCTGGTCCAAAATCTTCCTGGCCTTGGCAATATCCAGGGGATTTTCGGTATATTTATTCCAGGGCAGGGAGGTCAGCCAGTCAAGATAGGTGGATGATACGATATATTCGGGGGATGAGGGATGCATTCTTGCCAGGCGCTCCAGTTCCCGCTGTGCCTCTTTTGTGGCCGGTTCGGGCATGGGATTATCCCGGATCAAGGTTCTGTATTCCCGGATCTCAACTGACTCCTGATCGGTTTCCCCTAGCTCCTTTTTAATCGTTTTAAGCTGCTGGCGCAGGTAATATTCGCGCTGGCGTTTGCCCATGTCTTCCCGGACCTGGTTTTGAATTTTAGAACTCATTTCAAGAATATCAAGCTGATCATTGACCAGGCGGGTAACTTTTTTCAGACGGCGGTTCACATCAATCAGTTCAAGGACTTTTTGTTTTTCATTAACCGGGGCATTGATGGTAGAGGCCACCATGTCGGCAAGTGCCCCCGGTTCCTGAAGGGTTTTGACCATCTGGGCCATTTCCGCAGGCAACCCCGGTGAAAGCGCCACGATCTTTTCGTACTGCTCAACAATGTTGGCCATCAGTGCCCGGTTTTCCTTGTTCCTTTCGTTGTTGCGGCTTTTGAGAACGGAAATGCCGGCATGCATATAATCCCGGTTTTCCAGGTACGCCACCACCTTGAACCGGTTCAGGCCCTGAATAAGCAGTTGTGCCTTTTCATCTTTCATCTTGGACAGTTTAAGAATGACAGCCACGGTACCAATGCGGCACAGATCGTCGGCCGTGTGTCTGGAATCAATATCCGAACGTTTTGACAGCAAAAGGCCAAGCATACGGTTTCCAGACATGGCATCGTCAATCAGGTCAATGGCCTCTTTCTGGATCAAAACCAGGGGCAACACCATTTTAGGAAACAGATTGGTCTCCACGATGGGAAGAATGGGCAGTTCGTCAGGTATGTCGTCAGTGGTGATGGGGACGGAGGGATGGTTTAATTCATCCATTCGTTTTCCTTTATATACAGTCGCCTAATCCGGTGGATTTTTTCATCTCTTTGTTTGGGATTTATTCCCAAACGTCAATAGCCCCGGTCTATTCCATAGCTGTTATAAAAAATCAATGGGCATTTTCTGTTCCGAAGCATACTGGGTCTTGCACTGTTTTCCTAATTTCAGTTCAAGAAAGCCGTTAACATATGAAGCAGAGACCCTTTCCATATCAATGACACTGGGCAGATAAAGCACCCGCTCAAAACGGCCGAACTGTATTTCAGCAAGCCTGTAGGTGGCGGTGGGATCTAGCTGGCTGCTTTTACGCACTCCGGAAATTTTTACGGCCTTATCCGAGAGTTCAATAACCATGTTTTCCTGACAAACACCTGCGATTTCAACCTGGATAATGATTTCATCCCTGGTTTCAAAAATATCCATCTGGGGTCTCCAGATCCGTTTTGAAAAGTAGAACATGGGATTAACGGATTGAAACATCTCTTCAAAAGACTTCTCTTCTGTGGCCGGTGTTTCAATATGATTCCCAAATCGAATTTCTATCTGTTCCATAACATGCTCCTGATAATGGGAACGAACAGCCATGGGCCTAATCTGTTCCTTAATCAATACTGGTAAAATACCATCTGATAAAAATATTGTAAAGTGTATAAAAATTAAATGGTTATTGACAGACTGCTACGGAAAATTAATCCGGCCTGTCAAGAATTTCACGGATAACCCTTGAAAACCTGTCCATGGAAAAGGGTTTTTGGAAAAAGCCGTGGCATCCGTCACGGAGCATACTTTTTATTTCATCATCCATACCCACACCACTGAAAATCAGTATTTTTATGTCGGGAGCCAGTTTCCGAATTCGGTAAAACGTCTCCCTGCCGTCCATGACGGGCATGATCAAATCGAGCATCACCAGCACAATTCTGTCCGGATACTTTGTTACCAGATCCAGGCATTCCCTACCATTGTGGGCCTGGAGAACCTTGTATCCTAAGGCCTCAAGAAGGGCGACCCCCACCTCAAGGACGTCATCCTCGTCTTCCACAATAAGAATGGTTTCCCCGCCTTTGGGCATGAGATCAAAGGCATCACTCTCCTCCTCAAAAAGTTGAACATCCACGGGAACCAATCCGGGCAGCGCCACCCTGAATTCGGACCCGACATTTTTTTTGCTCTCCACGGTGATGAATCCGCCGTGATTTTTCACAATGCCGAATACCGTTGACAACCCTAATCCCCGTCTTTTTATATTCCCGGACATCTTGGTGGAGAAAAAGGGATCAAAAATTTTTTTCTGAATGGCTTCATCCATTCCGATTCCGGTATCCTGAACAAGAATTTCCACATAACTACCCGGTATCACTTCAAAATGAAAGCTGCGGGATTCTTCAATGGTTATGTTCCGAGTTTCCAGGGTAATCGTTCCGCCATCCACCATGGCCTGGGAGGCATTGACCAAAAGATTGAGCAGCACCTGTTCAAGCTGGTAGCGGTCTCCGCTGACCTTGTAAAGATCCGGATCCGTCTTTTTTTCAATGGCAATTTCTTTTTTGTCCGACTGGAAAACATTAAGCGCCATGTCCACAATCTGGTTAAGATCCAGGGTATCAACCTGGTACTTGCCCCCGCCGGCAAAACCTAAAAGATTACCGGTAAGTTCCGCTGCCGTCTCAATCAGCCGGTTCATGTGTCGGATATGGTCCATGATTTTTTCGGGCTGTTCTGCGTGGATTCTCATCAGGGATAGATGCCCCTGAAGAGCCATGAACAGATTATTAAAATCATGGGAAACGCCGCCGGCCAGCACGCCGATGGCTTCCATTTTCCGGGCCTGGTTTTCCCTGATTTGTCCGGATTTGATTTCCGTAATATCCGATACGGTGACCAACATGCCCTGGGAATGGTCATTAGGATCCAGCCAGCAGGCCCGGAGACGGCAGTCAAACGCGGTATCGTCCACCCTTGACAGCCGGGAGTCAACTGTCGCCGTTCCTGTCTGGTAAACACCTGTAATAAAAATATTATACACCCGCTTAAATTCTTTATCCGTGGGAAAAAGGGTCTGGACAGATTTTCCATCCAGACTTCGGTCTTCATGGCCGGTCATGGCGTGACAGGCCGGATTTGCCCAGTAGATTTCCGTATGGTGAAGAATACAGATACCCACAGGGGAATAGATTAATACGTTTTTAATATTTTTCCGGGACAAAAAATCTGACTCAGTTAAATAAGAAGGCGCCTGGTCAGGTCTGTCCTGTTGAGTAAACATTGATTCAATAGATGTACGATCATGCCCCTGGGTCATAAAACACGGCTCTCCCAAAATTGACGAGTGCTTAGCTTATCTGGTAAATATACCAGAATTTTTAATTAAGGTCACCCCAAATGCGCTTAAAACCGATATACGGTGCTTTATTTCCCCTTGTTCCTGCATTGGCCGCCGGTCTAATGCTCTTTTCAGCATTTCCGGGTCCAGGTCTTTATCCGGCAGCCTTTTTTGCCCTGGTTCCGTTGTGGCGTTCCATTGACCGGCTTGATTCAACCCGGGCTTTTTATGCAGGCATCAGCACGGGAATCGGCTTTTATTTGTCCCTTATTTACTGGATCTGCCCCACCCTGACCAAATACGGCGGCCTGAACGCTTTAGTCGCCATGGCCTGCCTGTTGCTCCTGGTTTTGTACCTGTCTCTTTACATGGGACTTTTTGCCCTGGCCATGAAGAGAATACCTGTCCCTGAAGGCCTTGTCCCATTCTGGGGGGCTGTGGTTTGGATCGCCCTGGAATACCTGCGGACATATCTGTTTTCCGGCTTTCCCTGGGGCGTGCTTGGTTACAGCCAGTATCCCAACCTTGTTTTGATTCAGGCGGCAGACATCTTCGGGGTCTTAGGGGTTTCTTTTCTACTGGTCCTTGCCAACGGGATTCTGGCCGTCGCCTTTAAGGCATTGTCCCAAAAGTCATGGCCTGAAAAAACAGATATGGCAGGCATAGGACTTGCCATGACCCTGCTGTGTGCAGCGTTTATTTACGGTCACTTCAAACTGGCAGAAATTGGCGGGCAAATCAAAAGAGCGCCGTCACGCAAAATTTCGGTTGTTCAGGCCAACATCCCCCAGGACCGAAAATGGGATGACGCTTTTATTGATGAAACCATAGACCGGTATTCCCGGTTATCCCTCCAGGCGATCCCCTGCGATCTTGTGGTATGGCCGGAAACAGCCCTGCCTTTTTATTACGGCATGGATCCTGAGCCCTCGAACCGGGTGGATACGATGGTGAGAAAGGCCAGCACCTTTTTTCTCATCGGCATTCCCGCAGCCCAGCCTTCGGACCAGGGGTTCCTGTTCTATAACCGGGCCTGCATGCTCTCCCCCCTGGCCCTGCCAGAGGGCTATTATGACAAACATCACCTGGTGCCCTTTGGGGAATATGTCCCTTTCCAAGACCTGCTCTGGTTTGCAGAAAAATTAACCGCCGGAGCCGGTAATTTTTCAAAGGGCGAAACCGGACCGGTGCCGTTAAAATTCGGAACAGGAACTACCGGGGTATTAATCTGTTTTGAGATCCTTTTTCCCGATATTGCCAGGGACTTTGTGCGCAACGGGGCTGATATTTTAACCACCATGACCAATGATGCCTGGTTCGGACCGACCCAGGCTGCACGCCAGCATTTTTCCATTGCCGTGTTCAGGGCGGTTGAAAACCGGCGCAGTGTGGTCCGGGCGGCAAATACAGGCATCTCCGGCTTCATTGATCCAACCGGAACCATTCTGGAAAAAACCGATCTTTTTGCGGCCTGCACCCTTACCCGGCAAGTCCCGGTCATGTCCGGCAAAACGTTTTATACCCGCCATGGGGATCTTGCCGCCAAAGCCTGCCTTGTTGCATTTTTTTTAATTTGTATGATAAAATTTGTAAAAACTTAAGCTTAACATCTGAACGGAAACCCGTGTCTGGGTGAAACGTTGTCCAGATCCAAGGTGCAGATGGTGACGTTTCATTCAAAGATAATTTAGGAGATCCCTATAATGAGTGTAGAATACAAACAGATCATCTCTTCTATTACTGCTAAAGCCAACCAGTTAAAGGAGTATCTTTGACCTCCCTGTTAAGGAAAAACGGCTCCGGGAACTTGAGCTTCTCATTGCCAGGGAAGACTTCTGGAATGATACGGACAAAGCTACTGCGATGTTAAAGGAACGCACCACCATCGCAGGTTTTATTGACACCTGTAATGCCATATTCTCAGGGATTGAGGATGCCGAAGTGATGCTGGAACTGGCAAAGGAGGAGTCGGACAAGGCAGCGGAGCAGGAAGCCGGCAAGATGCTGCGCCATCTGGAGAAAAAGGTAAAACAATTTTCCCTGGAGATCACCCTTGACGGGGAAGATGATGCAAGGGACGCTATTGTTTCCATCAATGCCGGTGCCGGGGGCACGGATTCCCAGGACTGGGCGGAAATGCTGTTCAGAATGTATACCCGGTGGATCGATAAAAAGGGGTACAAATGTCAGGTGATTGACTTTCAGGAGGGTGATGAAGCCGGTATCAAGGGGGCAACCCTGCATGTTGCCGGGCCAAACTGCTACGGATTTATGAAAGCCGAATCCGGGGTGCACCGCCTGGTCAGAATTTCCCCTTTTAATGCCAGTGGAAAACGTCAGACCTCTTTTGCCGCAGTCTTTGTCTATCCGGAGGTCAAGAACGAAATCAATATCGATATTGATGAAGGGGATCTGCGCGTTGATGTGTACCGGGCCAGCGGGGCAGGCGGCCAGCACGTCAACAAAACCAGTTCTGCCGTGCGTATCACCCATGCGCCCACAGGCGTCGTGGTTCAATGCCAGCAGGAATCTTCCCAGCACCGGAACAGGGAAATTGCCATGAAAGTACTTAAATCCCGGCTCTATCAACTGGAAAAGCAGAAACAGGATCAAAAAAGGCAGAACCTGCATGACGGCAAAGATGACAATGCCTGGGGCAGCCAGATCCGTTCCTATGTGCTGCATCCCTACAGAATGGTGAAAGACCATCGTATCGACCTTGAAATAGGGGATGTGGACCGGGTGCTGGATGGCGATCTTGACCCGTTTATTGAGGGGGTGTTGATGTCCTCCCAGAATAACTAGTGTTTGAACGAAAAATCATCCACCTGCGGTATTGCAGAAAAATTTGCCATCCTGATTGCCAATTGTAATTTTGGTCCTCTGACGAACCGTCCAGAAACGGAAGTACATTAGAAGGTTTTTTGAATTTGTATGCGTATAGACCCAGTGGAAATTATCGGGCAGTTTTATGATCCTGATTCAACGCTTTTTGAGCTTCTGGTGGAACATAGCAGACAGGTGGCGTCAAAAAGCCTTGAGATTGCAAAAGGCGTTGCCCACCTTAATCCAGACATGGACTTCATAGAAAAAGCAGCCATGCTTCATGACATCGGTATTTTCAAAACCAGTTCTCCGAAAATTGGCTGTAACGGTAAATACCCTTACGTGTGTCACGGATACCTTGGACGTGAACTTTTAGACAGGATGGGCCTACCCCGGGAATTTGGCTTTGTGGCCGAACGTCATACCGGTGCCGGTATCACCCTTGAAAATATTATTGAAGCGGATTTGCCCCTGCCCCACAGGGAGATGGTACCTGTCTCCCTGGAAGAAAAAATCATCTGTTGCGCAGACAAATTCTACTCAAAAAGTCCGAAAAAACGGGATAAAGTCATGACCCGGAAGAAGATTGAAAAATCCCTTGCTAAACTTAACCCGGGCCATGCAGAAAGATTTTCCGCCTGGGCAGATGAATTTAATCTATAACCCAAATGTTGTAGACGTCCTTTGTCCGGATATGCAAGGCTCCGGGCATGCGGCTGTAGTCGTCTGCCGCAACTATCCGAGAAAAGAAGCAGATCTGCCCAAAGGATGTTCCCGAAGGGGCTGGATTTTGCGTTATGCAGGTATAAAAAATATCAAACCAATGAATTTACCCACAGACAACAACCCTGATACGCCACTGCCCTTAAGCAAAACAAAGAAAAAAAAGATGGCCGAAAAACGTCAGAAACTTGGAGAGGATTTAAGCCGGCTTTCCGCCACTCAGCTGAAACGGCTCAATCTTGATTCCGACCTGTTTAAGGCCCTGGTCGAGGCAAAATCCATCACTGCCAATGTGGCGGCCAGACGTCACAGGCAATACATCGGCACCCTGATGAGGCTGGTGGATCCGGAACCCATTCTGGCCGCACTTGAAAGGTTAAAATCCAGCCCCATCGGGATCTACAGCCCCAAATCCCCAATTGATCCACAAACTGACAATAACATTCAGGTCTTTTTAGACAGGCTGCTGGCTTGGGACGATAACACCATAGAAACCATTCTGTCAACGGTTCCCGACATAGGCCGCCAACATCTAAGACAGCTGATCAGAAATGCCAACAAAGATATATCCAGGCAGAAAAAAAATTCAAAATCTTTTCAGGCATTGAAACAAATCATAGCCCGGATTTTAAATTAGCACCCTTCGGGCGATTAGAAAATCTTTTGTTTATTTTGAAAAAGGAATTCAAATGAAACAATTTGTAGATGAAATAAAAAAACGATGGAAAGTTTTAACATTGGTTATGTTGGTGATCATTACGGTTTTTTCTCTTTTTCCGTTAAATGAGTACCTTCGGCACCTGTTACAGATTATACTATTAAATTAGAAAATCTTTTGTTTATTTTGAAAAAGGAATTCAAATGAAACAATTTGTAGATGAAATAAAAAAACGATGGAAAGCTTTAACATTGGTTCTGTTAGCGATCATTACGGTTTTTTCTCTTTTTCCGTTAAATGGGTCTCCTTCGGCTCCTGGTGCAGATAAAACGCATCATTTCATTGCTTACGCCATGTTGATGTTACCGACAGCACTTCGTAAGCCCGCGAACTGGAGACTGTTGGGTTTGTTTTTTATTCTATACAGTGGGGTTATTGAATTTATTCAACCGTTTGTAAACCGCTATGGAGATTGGATGGATATGTGCGCAAATTTTACAGGTGTCATATGTGGAGTGATTATAGCCTGGCTGATTAATTTAACCATATCGGCAAAACAACCAAAGTAAGGCCCATGCTCAAAATAAAATCACCCATCTGCTTGTCTTTTAAGTCACCCTCGGCGTTACGCCAAAGGACACATATAACCAATATGCGTCCTTTGGCGTGCCTTGACGGTGACTTAAAATCCGGCGTATCTGTGGCAGATTTAATTCTGATCATGGGCCTAAGCAACAAAAAATTTATGAGAATTCTGTAATTCTGTATAAAGTATTTCCTATTTTTGCCGATAAAAAAAGCTAAGTCTTGGATAATACCCTGAATCCCCAGCACAAAATTTGATGGGTGTTGAAATTATTGGGGAATCTTGATTTTGGCTTTCACCTCACAGGTGAAACACCAAATAGAATTTTCTCAATAATTTCAGCACATATCAAAAAACATGCCGCCAATTCAGGTAATACGTTCAACGTGAAAGAAACCAGATAAAAATAAGATCCAATGGCTGCACAATACAAGAAATGTGCAGGCAGTCTTATGTCCATAAACTATCAGTGCAACCTAAGGATGACGAATGTCAGATGGGTGCAGACAAAAAGGAGAGGTAAACGAATATGGTATACAATGCCCTTAATTCCTATCAAAAAATTCAGGTCAGCAGTGAAATTGATCCACAAAAATTGATCCTCATGCTTTACGAAGGTGCCATCAAACGTATTCGCTTTGCCCGGGAAGGCGTCGTAAACAAAGATCCTAAGCAAAGAGGCGAAAATTTGAGCAAGGCCATTGCCATTATCTCAGAGCTCAACGCATCCCTTCGTAATATTGAAGATGAAGAAATCTTTTTTTTAAGAGGCCTTTTTTTAGCCATGATGCAGGAACTTTGTAAGGTGTCTGTTACGAACGACATTCAAACCCTGGACCGGGCAACTAAATACCTGTCGGAACTTAAACGGATATGGGAAACTAACGTAATGAGACAAGGAAATGCTGTCGAAAATACCAATATTCAGAGTGCACAAAAAAAAGAAATTTTTTTCATGGGCTACCCAGAACATGAACAATATGGCCATACAAGTATTGCCATTTAAGCAGTAAGGATAGATCGTATATGAAAGATTCAGCAGAGCATATGTCAACGCAGTGCAGTGAATATGAAAATCTTCAGAACAGACACTTAGATCTGCTTAGGGCAAAACAGCTCCCGGATTTAGCCCAGATGACCAGTGAGCGCAGGGGTGCCTCGGAAAAGCTGAAAAGTGCCGTTAATGAATTTATCAGCACAGCGAATCGGTCTAAATCGCCATCTGATGCTCCCAAGATTGCGACACTTAAACAACGCCTTGGACTGATCCTAAAGGTTGACGAAACCATCGGGGTTGAGATACAAAGGCATAAGAGTCTATTGGAAAAAAGCTTAAAAGATCTCAAACACGGGAAAAAAACTCTGCACAGCTACCGGCCGTCAAAGGACAATCCAAGACTTATCAGCATCAGCCGGTAAAATTGTTTAACCCAGGAAGGCAACGCGCATGAATATAACGGGAAATGCAATAACCAATATAGACAGACCTGAAACCAGCATTAAAGTCCAGAACACTGTTTCTGACGCCGTAAGCGCTGACATTACCAAGCTGTCCAAGTTAGCGCAGGCTGCATCTTCTTCAACCATTACCAAGCGGGCTGAAAATCAGGCTTCTGAACAAAAAAGTGAAGAAACCGGTAATCAGGCCAAACTGACCAGAAAAGATGTCGTCGATATGGTAGAAGCCCTTGGAGAATTTGCCAACACTGTTCAGACAAAATTGAATTTTACCATTGACGACGACACCGAGGATGTGGTGGTTAAAATTATGGACAAAGAAACCGATGAAGTCATTAAGCAGTTCCCTGCAGAAGAACTCCTTGATCTTCGTGAAAAAATGCAGGACTTAAGCGGCCTTCTTTTCACTACTGATGTTTGATTCTTTTCTTATTTCAAAAGCAGCTGCTGGTGTGAGTAGGGACTGCCCTGGAGGATCAGCTGCATGCCTTCTTTTCTTTCATTGTTAATAACAATAGGCGCCATAAAGTTTGCTGTCATATCTTCGGGCTTGCCCTGGGGGATGGTGATGAGGACAAAACAGGATAACTCTTCCTTTCCAAACTCCCATTTAATCGTCTTATCAAAATCCTTAACAGACAGTGTGTAGTCTGGATAGAAATGAAGGGGGTCCATGATCACAAATGCCAGATTAGGGTCATCCACGCATTGGAACAGATAAAAAGGTGAGGTCTCTTTTTTTTCAAGAACAACATATCGTTTCTGCTGCCTGAATCCGGGAATACCATCCGGCATATTGATGATTTTATCATCATCAATACTCATTTCACCGAATTGCCTTGTATTAATCTTCATTGCTTTCTATTCCACCCCCCTTATTACCTATCAGTTTAGCTGCCTTTGCAATATCAATGTTATCTGTCTTCTGGGAGGAAAGAATATTCTCCTTTTGAATGGTGTCAAACACCTCCTGCCGCAGAATCGATATTTCCCGGGGCGCATCAATACCTAGTCGAAGGCTGTTTTTCCCGGTTTCAAGTACCGTTACGATGATAAATTAAAGCTCCCAAAGCTGCGCCGGATTTTAAGTCGCCATCAAGGCACGCCAATGGACGCATATTCGATATATGTGTCCGTTGGCGTAACGCCGAGGGTGGCAAAGACAAGCAGATGGGAGTTTTAATTTTGATCATAGGCCTTAGCCCTCCCAATTGGGTTCTTAAATTCATAACTGGACGTGCCATTGTTATAATCATATGAAACATCAGAGTCAACCTCTGTTTCCGTCCGGCCTATTAAACTCGACAGACTGTTACAGAATGCTAATTTTCCCAATTTCTTTTTTTTTATATGAAACACCACCAGTACTATAGGCAATAAAATTCCGTTGGCTTATGGGTTCTACTCCATCAGCACTTTTATTTTAAGTTACAAGTTTGTGGCGTACATTCAGCACCTTTTTGATTCCTGTTTGACTATTTTTGGGTACGCGTCATGGTGAGATAAAGCATTCTGGTTTTATTTTCAACGCCTTAAGATACTGAAGTTGGATTT
>PDTI01000011.1 GCA_002747145.1 Desulfobacter postgatei | reverse complement strand
TTCTATATACGGCTTCCCAAAGTTAGGATTCACGAGTTATGAAAAATTTATTTTAGGCAAAAAATCTTCTTGACTTAGAGCTGACTCTAACCTGTAGACTATCTATAATTAAGTTAACCCAAATAGTTTACAGGAGAGACAACATGAAAAACGAAAGATTTGAAGCTGGCTTAAAAAAGCTACACGAAATTGACGGAGAAGCAGGAAAAAATGTTATAGAAAGTTTAGCATCCATTGCTCCAGATTTAGCAAACTATATCATTGAGTTTCCATTTGGTGATGTTTATCAACGTCCAGGCCTGGATTTAAAAAGCCGTGAAATTGCAACTGTTGCGGCACTCACATCATTAGGCCATTGTCTGCCCCAGCTCAAAGTTCACATAAACGGAGCGTTAAATGTCGGCTGTAAACCCCAAGAAATCATTGAAGTAATAATACAAATGTCGGTATATGCAGGGTTTCCAGCTGCTTTAAACGCTATGTTTGTAGCAAAAGAAGTCTTTCAGGAAAGAAACATTATAAAAGCATAACGATGAGACTGTTGAGCCGCCAGACTTGCAAGTTATAACCCACAGGTTTGTAACTGAGAATCGCAGTCGGTTCGTAGCCATATCCTGAAGTTTGGTTGAAGAGAGCCTTACTCGACTGGGTACCGTTTCCCAAAACCGCCGGTGGACGCATAAAAAAAGAAACCACTCCCCTGATCCCCAAGCATGGGGGGTATCGCAAGCTGAAAAGTCAGTGGCTTACCCCACAAGTCTGAGAATTCATCTCTCAGAATCAAAAGATTCCAGGCCGGGGGCCGGAGACAGGAAGGGAAAAATGGAGATACGGTCTCCGGTTTTCCCTGCTCCGGTCTCCATCCTTGGTTACTCCTCTTTTGCCGCATTCACCTGCTCAATGATCTTTTTGGACAGATCCGGCGGGACTTCATCATACTGCTCGAACTCCATGGTAAAGGTGCCGCGGCCGCCGGTCATGGAACTTAAGTCCGGTGCATACCGAAGCATCTCGGACATGGGCACAAGTGCGTTAATAATCTGTTTATCCCCGTCGGTATCCATGCCAAGTACCCTGCCGCGCCTGGAATTCATGTCACCCATGATGTCACCTGTGGCATCATCGGGTGCTTTGACGGCAACCTTCATGATCGGTTCAAGCAGAACCGCATTGGCATCGGCGGCCGCATTTTTAAAGGCCAGGGAGCCGGCGGTTTTAAATGCCATTTCCGATGAGTCAACGGCATGGTAGGAACCAAAATCCAGGGTGGTGCGGAAATCCACGCAGGGGAATCCTGCCAAGATACCTTTCTGCATGGCCTCGCGGATACCTGCCTCCACCGCAGGGATATAGTTTTTGGGGATTACGCCGCCCACAATCTTATCCACAAACTCATAGCCGGAGCCTTTGGGCAGGGGTTCAAGTTCGATCCAGCAATCACCGTACTGGCCATGGCCGCCGGACTGTTTTTTATGCTTGCCCTGGACCCGGACTTTTTTCTTGAAGGTTTCACGATAGGCCACTTTGGGTGTGGTAATGTCCATGCCCACATTGAATTTACGCTGGATTTTGTCTGCGGTGACTTCAATGTGAACCAGGCCCCGGCCCGAAAGAATGGTCTGACGGGTCTCTTCTTCGCGGCGCAGGGTAAGACCAGTATCCTCTTCCAGGATCTTGCGCACGGCTTCATGGATTTTATCTTCGTCACTTTTGGACTTGGGTGAAATGGCAAAGGAGATGCACGGGGGCAGGGGGGCAGGCGCCGGAATCTGGATGGCTTTGCCGCCGGTCAGGGTATCCCCTGTCAGGGTATTTTTCAGTTTTGCCACGGCTACAATGGAGCCGGGCAGCGCACCATCAATCTGTTTTTGCTCTTTACCCGCAATTTCAAGAAGCTGTGAAAACCGCTCCTTGTTGTCCTTGGTCACATTGAGGATATTGCCTTCCTTGCCCAGTGTGCCGGAAATCACCCGGAAAAGGGACAGGCGGCCCGCATAGGGGTCCACAATGGTGGCAAAGACAAAACCTGTGAATTCAGCATCGGGATCCGGTGCCACTTCCACATCGTTTCCATCGGCATCCCTGGCAATCCATGCACCACGGTCAAGGGGGGAGGGCATATAATCATTGATAAAATCAAATACCACATCCACGCCGATCATCTTTGTGGCGGATGTGCAGATGGCCGGATAAAACTGAGCATTCAGAATACCTTTTCTGAATGCCCCTTTAATCTCATCTTCGGTCAGCTCCTCGCCTTCCAGATATTTTTCAAGCAGATCATCATCAAGCTCTGCAATATTTTCAACGAATTCTTCTTTATCCGCGGCAATTTCATCTGCCATATCTGCCGGGATATCAATTTTTGTGGCGTTGCCGTCGGCATCATACTCAAAGGCTGCGCCGGAAACAATATTTACAAGACCTTTAAACCCGTCTTCTTTTCCAATGGGGTAGCATACGGGAATGACTTTCTTTTTCAGTGAGGTCGTACACGCGGCAACCGCAGTGCTGAAATCAGAGCGTTCACGGTCAAGTTTGTTGATAATAACAAAACCGGGCAGGTTGTATTCCAGGGCGGACTGTGCTGCTTCTTCGGTCATGGCGGATGGTCCGCCAACACCGTCAATGACAAAAGCCATGCTGTCGGCTACGGGAAAACATGTTTTGGCAGCAGAAAAGAAATTTTGGTCCCCGGGGGTATCCATTAATGTGACAACATGCTTCTGATGGGTATATTTAATAAATGATGTGTTGATACTTTGTTGCTTTTTGATCTCTTCGGGCTGGAAATCTAACACTGTATTGCCTTCTTCAACCTTGCCAAGGCGATTTGTTACCCCGGCTTTAAACAGCATAGCCTCAGCAAGAGTTGTCTTGCCTGCACCTCCATGGCCCGCAAAAGCCACATTCCTCATGGATTTAATTTCTTCGCTCATTACTGCTCCTTATAGGATATTAATAAAATAACACTACTCTAATAATCAAAATCAAATAAAAATAACAGATCTATTTTATTTTTTTTTGATGGACTAACGAAATTATGTATTCCTCATTTCCCTTGGCACCCAGAACCGGTGAGGTGACGGTGCCATTCACCGTGTATCCCCTGTTCTGGAAAAAACGACGAATATCCTGCTTTACCTGATCTCTGACTTGACTGACCCTTACAATACCGCCTTTGCCTACATGTTCCTTTCCCGCCTCAAACTGGGGTTTGATCAGGGCCAGGATATTCGTGCCTGGCCGCATGAATTTTTCTGCAGCCGGGATAACGGTTTTCAAGGAGATAAAAGAGGTGTCCGCGACCACCGCATCCATGGGGTGTCCGATGGCGTCATAGGGAAGGTGGCGGATGTTGGTACGTTCCAGAACCACTACCCGGTCATCCTGGCGAAGGGCCCAGTCCAACTGACCATAGCCCACATCCACAGCATACACTTTTTTCGCACCAAATTTGAGCAGGCAGTCGGTGAATCCCCCTGTGGAGGCGCCAATATCAAGACAAACCGCATCCTGAACAGATACAGGAAAGTGTTGAAGTGCTTTTTCAAGTTTAAGCCCGCCCCGGCTGACATAGGGATGATCCGGTGCTTTGACCGCCACCGGCGCATCCAGGTTCACCTGGGTGCCGGGCTTGTCTACCTTGATACCATTGACCAGAACTTTTCCGGCCATGATCATGGCTTTGGCCCGCTGCCTTGAGCGTACCAGACCCTGGTCAACCAGCTTCTGGTCCAGGCGTTTTCTCAGGATTTTATTTTTCACTGCACAATTTTAACCCTGCGGCGACAACTGCCTGGGGCGAAATACCGTAATCCTTTCGTAGCTCTTTCTGGCTGCCATGTTCAACAAACAGATCATCAACGCCCAACCGGATTATACGGCATCCCGAAAGGCCGTTGTCATTGATCAGTTCAAGGATGGCAGATCCAAAACCGCCTGCCAGCATATGCTCTTCAATGGTCACCACCTTTTTGATCTTTTTGGCAAGATCAAGGATCAGGTTGGCATCCAACGGCTTTACAAACCGGGCATTGACCACGGTACTGTCAATGCCTTTGGCAGATAATTGTTCTGCGGCTTCCATGGCGTCATTCACACAGCGGCCAATACCGATAATCAACAGGTCGTCCCCTGTGCGGAGCATCTTTGCTTTACCAATGTCAACGGCTTTGGCATCGTAATCAACGTTGACACCCTGGCCTGGGCCCCTGGGATAACGCAGGGCAATGGGGTCATGGTGGGCCACCGCCGTCTGCATCATCCGCACCAGTTCATTTTCATCCATGGGCGCCATCACGGTCATATTGGGCATGGACCGAAGATAGGAAAAATCAAACAGGCCGTGGTGGGTGGGCCCGTCTTCCCCCACAATGCCGCCACGGTCCAGGGCAAAAATCACCGGATGGCTGTCAAGGCAGACATCATGGAGTATCTGGTCATAGCCGCGCTGCAAAAAGGTGGAGTAGATGGCCACCACAGGTTTTGCCCCCTTGGCGGCAAGGCCCGCGGCAAAGGTCACCGCATGCTGTTCGGCAATGCCTACATCAATGAACCTGTCGGCAAACTGTTCGGCAAAACAGCTCAGCCCCGTGCCTTCGGGCATGGCCGCTGTCACCGCCACAATGCACTTGTTCTGCTTTGCAAGCTCAATCATGCAGTTTCCGAACACTGAGGTGTAAGAGGGTGGGGCGCTTGACGTTGAATCCGGGCATTTTCCCGTATCCACGGAAAATGCACCCACGCCGTGAAAATAGACCGGATTTTTTTCAGCCGGTTCATACCCTTTGCCCTTTTTTGTGGTGACATGCAGCAGCACCGGGGAATCCGGATCTTTAATATTGGACAGAATATCGATGAGGTGATCAAGATTATGGCCGTCAATGGGGCCGAAATAATCAAAATTAAAGGCCTCAAACAGCATCCCCGGTGTCACAAAGGTCTTAAAGGACTCTTCCCATCTTTTGGCCCATACATACATGTCATCCCCGATCCTGGGCACGGATTTTAAAAACTGGCCAAACTGGTTACGCATGTTCTGCAGGGATTTGTTCGAAAACGTCCGGGACAGGTAGGACGACAACGCGCCCACATTGGCGGAGATGGACATGTCATTATCATTTAAGATAACGATGTATTTCTGCTGGAGAGCACCTGCCTGGTTCAATCCTTCATAGGCAAGTCCTGCGGTCATGGAACCGTCACCAATGATGGAGACCACATTGGAATGGTCCTGCTTGAGTGTCTTGGCATAGCACATGCCAAGGCCTGCAGAAATTGAGGTGGAGGCGTGTCCCACACTTAAGGCGTCATAGGGACTTTCCTTGATTTTAACAAATCCTGAAAGGCCTTTGTATTTTCGCAGGGTGTCAAAGTCGTGTTGGCGGCCGGTTAAAAGTTTGTGCGCATAGGCTTGGTGGCCCACATCCCAGATCAGGGTATCCTTGGGTAAATCAAATACATAATGCAGGGCAATGGTCAGTTCCACAACGCCCAGGCTTGATGCCAGATGCCCGCCGTTTTTTGATACCACATCAATGATTCTGCCCCGGATCTCCCGGGCAACCATACCCAGTTCCTGCCTTGGAATCTGTTTTAGATCATCAGGGCTGTTGATTTGGTCAAGATATTTCAATTTATCGGTTCCTGTTTATAATGTAACGGGCAATGGCACGCAACGGTTCGCTCTTTTCCTTAAATGTCTTTTCACTGTAACGGTCTAAAGCGGTCAGGGCCTCAGCCACAAGCTGTTTTGAGAACGCTTTTGAACCATCAAGACCCAAAAGCGCAGGAAATGTCATTTTATCGTGCAGGGCATCGGTACCCACAGCCTTGCCCATGATTTTGGGATCGCCTTCCACATTGAGGATGTCATCCATCACCTGGAAGGCCAGCCCGATCTTCTGGGCATATATGTCTAACGCGTTTAAGGCCTCTTCATCCGCACCAGCACTGATGGCCCCTGATGCCACACTGACCGCGATCATGGCCCCGGTTTTGTGCCGGTGGATCTTTTTTAAATGGGCCATCGCTTCAAGATTATCTGAGGGTAAATCTTCGGGGTGCTTTTCAGCCTGCATATCAAGCATCTGGCCTTCCACCATACCGTTAATCCCGGCAGCCCCGGAGATTTTTTCCACTAAAATCAACCGGGTGCCGGCATCGGGGAAAATCTTGAAATATGATCCGGGCGCGGCAAGGATATGAAATGCATGGGTTAAAAGCCCGTCCCCAGCCAGGATCGCGGTGGCTTCGGAAAATTGTTTGTGGCAGGTGGGAACGCCCCTGCGAAGATCATCATCATCCATGCCCGGCAGATCATCGTGGATCAGGGAATAGGTATGGATCATTTCAATGGCACAGGACGCGGGCAGGGCGATGAGCGGATCGGCACCCAATGCGCCGGCCGTTGCCAGGGCCAGGGCAGGGCGGACCCGTTTGCCGCCGGCCATCAAAGAGTGCATCATGGCCTGGACAAGCTCGCGCTGCTGGTCCAGTTCATGAAAAACATTTACCAGGGCCGTATCAACCAGTTTTCGGTTCCGGATCAAATATCCGGAAAGATCAAAGGCACTCATAGCTCTTCCTTAAAATCTGATACATCGGGCTTGCCGTCCACATCCATAGTCAATTGGGTGATTTTCTGCTCGGTTTTATCTAAAATATCCAGGCAGAAACGGGAATTGGCAATGCCGTCTTCATATTTTTTGACTGCCTTTTCCAATGTCAACTCACCGGATTCCATCTCTTTGACGATGTTTTCAAGCTGTTTGAGTGCGGATTCAAAGGTTTTCTTTGCCATATATTTTTTCCACCCGGGCATCCAGGCGTCCTTTAGATAAAATAATTTCAATGCCGTCGTCTGTATTCAGCGTATCCGCATCCAGTACAACATGGCCGCCAACAGTATCATTGGACAAGGTGCGGGTGATGCTGTAGCCGCGGTTCAACACCGCAGACGGATTTAAGGTCTCAAGCTGGGCGTTTTGTTTATTGACCTGGTCTTTGCAGTGTGTCAGGTACGCATAAAAAAGATAATCAAAAGTTGCCTGAAGATCCTTAACCTCCTTTTTAAATGCCTGGATGCGGGACAAAGGCAGGGTGCTTGACAGCGCTCTTTTGAGCCAATGGACACGCTCACGCTGGTAATGGATACGATGTTTCACCAAAGATAACATCCTGGATTGCAGATCCTCAATCCGGAATCTGAAATCATCCACAATCCTGGCAGGACTTTTAAGTCTGGTGGTCAAATTTTTTATATGTTCAAGCCGCTGCAAAATAAGACGGTTCATTTTATTTTTTAACTCATCTTGTAAACCATGGATCTGATGAACAATGGCAGCCTGGTCCGGCAATGCCATCTGGGCCGCCGCCGATGGGGTCGGGGCCCGGAGATCAGCGGCAAAGTCTGCAATGGTGAAGTCAATTTCATGGCCAACGCCTGAAATGACGGGGAGTTCAGATTCGTAAACCGCTTTGGCCACGGTTTGGGTGTTAAATGCCCATAAATCTTCCAGGGACCCGCCGCCCCTGGCAAGTATAATAAGGTCACAGGTTTTGATCCTGTTGGCAAGTTCAATGGCATGGGCAATCTCAAATTCTGCGGTGTCTCCTTGTACCTTGACAGGAATGATTTGCACAGGAACACTGGGGCACCGTTGTCCAGCCACCTGAATAATATCACGAACCGCAGCACCGGTTCCCGAGGTGATGACATGGATACCTGACGGCAGAAAAGGTAATTCTTTTTTGTGCGCTGTATCAAACCAGCCCATGGCAGCCAGTTTGGCCTTGAGCTGTTCAAAATCCCGCTGAAGCGCGCCGGTGCCTTCGGATTCCATATGTTCAAAAATGAGCTGGTAAGATCCCCGGGGCTCGTAAAGGGACAGGCGGGCCATGCCTTTGATTTTCATACCGTTTTCAGGGGTGAATTTTAAATGACGTTTCTGTCCTTTAAATACCACGCAGGAGATCAGGGCGGTTTCATCTTTTAATGAAAAATAGGAGTGGCCTGAAGCAGGTGTTGAAAAATTTGAGATTTCACCGGTGATCCATAAAAAAGGATACTGTTCTTCAAGCAGATTTTTTATCTGCCTTGTCAGTGTGCCTACGGTGAAAACCTTATGATTCTCCTGTGGTGCCATTGCTTTCCCTATTCCCAAGCTTATGCGCAAAGTTCGTACTTATAAAATAAATCACTTATAAAAGTCAATCAGACACATTCCGGCGTGTTTCAGGATTAAAGATTTGGTTATGCCCGGCATTTCCGCCCTGTAACTGCGTATACAGGATCGGACCATACATACTGCCCATAGTATGGATCGGTTTGTGGTCTTGGAAAGCCGGAGGATGAAAAGGTCTCAATGGTGTCAAATCCGCCGGCTTCCAGAAAATACGCCGTTACCAGTCCCATACGTTCAAATTCATGGAGGCGGGTCCAGATACTGATGGCTTTCGGGGGAAACCAGCGGTTGGAAAAGGTCAGAGCAAACACCCCTTCAGGCTTCAAGACCCGGCACACCTCCTGGAACACCTTAAAAGGCTGGGTCAGATACTCCACGGACGCGGTGCAGACAACGGCGTCATATGTGTCGTCCCCAAAAGGCAGGGCAGGGCGTTTGTTTAAATCATGCACCAGGTGGTTTGAGAGCACTGGGTTTTCTGAAAGTTCACTGTGGTTCAGTCCCAATCCTGTCACTTTTGAAAATGACAGATCAGCCGGCAGGTGACTCTCCCAGCTTGCCATCAGATCCAGGACACCCATCCCCGGTTTAAGATATTGACCATAGACGTCCATCACGGTTTTTTTCGCGCAATCATCCATATGGCTGACAAATCGCGGGAGTTGATAGAAAAGACGGTCTGTCTTTTCATCCATCCGCTCAAAGGGATTGTTTGAAAAGAAATCTGTGGACTCGGTTTGCCATCCGGCCTGCATGCCTGCCTCACGGGTCAGGATTTCGGTCCAGTCCGTACAGCTTCCCCCACGCTCGTCTTTTGTGGGGTGAATCTTCAGAATGTCCGCACCCACCAGAATGGGTTTTCCTGCCAGGGGATGGTTAAAGTCAACCCGGATGTGTGTCTCTTCTGCTTCCAGCACACGAAAGGGTTCAATGTTTTCGGAAAAGACATTGGGGATACCTGCCAGAATCCCCTTGGGATAAAATCTTCCCCTGCGGGCAGTGAGTTGTTTTCCGTGGGTTTTTTGCCCAAACTGAGACGGAGCAATGTCAAATATCTTTTTTTCATCAGGTAACGGGAGAAATTCACCGGGTGCGAACCTTCTTTGGACAACGGCATGGGCTGCTTTTCCTATCAGGTCCTGGTATAATTTGTCTGGAAAACAATCCCGCCAGAAATTGACTTTTTTTGCGTATTGCACCTGTGTATGGGCGGCCAGTGCGCTTTTCCATTCTAAACGAAACACAATATCTGCGATGGATTCACCGGTTGTCAGCACGTTGGCCTCCTTGGTTTTGTGAATTCATGGTGTGGAAGGCTGCCGTATGTAGACGGCAGCATCCCTCACAGTGCCGATTTCCCAGTCTTATCCCTTATGAATAACCATCTGGGGAAAGGGAATCTCCCAGTTATGGATGGAGGCGGCATCCACACACCACCGTTGGATGGCGCGTCTCAGGCGGTTGTACAGCGGTGCCACCTTGCCTTTAAAGTCCGCGATGACCACCATATCCAGGGAACAGGCCCCGGCCTCTGCAAATTCCACCTTCAGGTTAAGCATATCATCGGCATACCCTTCGGCTTCAATCTGTGCCTGGAGATGGGCCTGGAGTCGTTCGGGGATGCTTGAGGTTGCGTCGCCCTGGTGGACATACCCTATGCCAAAGGGGACTTTCAGTCTGAAATTTACAGACAGATTCAAAGGGGTCATGGCAAGGAAATCCGAGGTCAGATAGGTCTTGCGCGATCCGCCCCTGAGTACCAGTTCCACGGTTTCATGGGAGAGATGAACAACCCCGCCCCGGGTGCCGTCGGAAAGAATCACCCAATCGTCTTTACGGCAGGGGAACCAGGCTTCGGACCGATGAAATTCACGGGAGGTCTTATCCAGAAGGTCTTCAATGGGAATCCGCAATTTTATGCCCAAGGTCGGATTTTCAAGAATGGAGTAAAAATTGATCTGCTTCACCAGCCAGGGAACACCGTGGTACATAATCCGCTCCCCTTCCCTTACGGCACCGATATTCAATATGAGCCGGCTCTGATTCACATATTTCGGCAAAGTGCTTTTAGCCGCCCAGACCAGCCCCATTAAAAGGATAATACACAGGGAAAGCAGTACCCAGTCCTCGAATATGTAAAATACAATAACCACTGACAACAGAGAAAAGACAATGGTCAAACCCTGGAAAATCAATTCAACCAGACGGATATGAAAGGGGCGGTATTTCGACTTGTATCCGGGCATCATCTTCAGAATATTACGGCCCAAAAGCCTTAAAAGCAGAATAACGCCAAGACAGGCCACCACAGCAATGGTCAATGACAATCCCCGGGTCCTGAAAAAGTGCTTCACCGAATCCTGGGTGCTGTCGATGACCGACGCCTCTTCCCGCTCTATTTCATCCAGCTGCATCCGAATCAGATCCAGTTTGTTTGCGATCTGGCTTTCCACCCCTTTATATTCGGGCAGAATTTCTTTCAAGGATTTTTGAAGCATTTTATCATTGGCTTCCTTGATGAGCCCTTCTATACGGGTACGTGCCTTGACGGCAACGGGAAGCAGTTCCTCATAGGATGAGCGTTTATCTTTAAGTTTGGATTTATTCCTGGCTTTGACCGTCATCCGCTTGATTTCCAGGATCCCGGGTTCGGCAAGGGAAAGCACCTCATTTTTCCAGTTAAAGGGTTCTGGTTCTTTTTTGTCAAACAGGGTGATGTCCACTCCGGTGGCGATGCGTTCAAAATCTCTAACCGCGTTAGCCAGCTGCTTATCAATGGCTTCAAGTTCACCAGTCAGCGTGCCTTTTTCAGTCTCGGATCCCGCCTTTTTAATCATCATCTTTTTTTCGGTCATCCGCTTTTTGAGGTCGTTTTTCAGAGCCTCAATGGAATAGAGCATTTCAAGGGTACTCTTTTCCCTTTCCTCCTCTGCTGCTTCCGCTGCCTCCTGGGCTTTTTTATTAACGGTCTGCTGAACGTCAGATTTACCATCCGCTTTTTTATCTTCTGCAAATCCGGCTGAAGCCGGCACCATCACCAGAATACATACCAGGAATAAAATTACCTTTTTCACAGATTCTCCTTGGATTTCAAATTGTCAATATTACCATAGCCAGTTCTTTTGAATCCTTTGAACAGGTATAACGAAATCCCGCTTTTTGCAAGTAGAAGTTGATACACACCATTCAACCCGAATATTCAGAACAGAAATCTGACCATGGGCCTAAAAAATGCCTGTAATCAAATTTTAGAAATTATCCCCTTTACTTCGTTTTTTTATTTTCCTATACATTAATTTATTTAAATTATTAGGAGGGAACATGAAAAAAATTACTTGTTGTCTGGTGGCAGCCATTGCAATCACCATGGTTTTTTCGTCATCTGGATTTTGTAAAAGACAGACTGTTATTAAAATCGGCATCAACGCCCCCTTGACCGGTGATATTCCAAAGGTTGGGGAAGGAAGTAAATATGCGGCCCAGATGTGGTTACTGGACATTGAAAAGGCCGGTGGACTTGAGGTCGGCGGCAAGAAATACAAAGTCGAACTGGTGGTTGAAGACAATGAATCCAAAGCAGAATCTGCGGTAAAAGCCAATACCAAAATGATCAGCCAGGATGATGTGCTGGCCATTGTCGGGCCTCAGTCTTCCAAACAGGCTGTGCCGGCCGGTGAAGTGGCCAACAAATACAAAACCGTCATGATCAGTCCCTGGTCCACCAATCCGGACACCACAATGAACCGCCCCTTTGTATTCCGCGGCTGCTTTCTTGATCCTTTCCAGGGGCCTGTTGTGGCAAACTTTATCACCGATGAGTTCAACTTTACCAAGGCTGCGGTGCTTTATGATGTGGCTTCTGACTATCCCAAAGGGCTTGCCGAGGTGTTCAAGGAGGCATGGGAGAAAAAACATGGCGCGGGTTCCGTTGTTGCATTTGAAAGCTTTACCACAAAAGACACGGATTTTTCTTCTCAGCTGACTAAAATTATTCAGTCCGGTGCCCAGGTTCTGTTTACCCCGCAGTACTACAATGAGGTTCCCCTGATTGTTAAACAGGCCAAAGAGCTTGGATGGAAAGGACCCATTGTGGGGTCCGACTCCTGGGGATCTGCCGAGACGGTTGAGCTGTGCGGCGAAGCCTGCTATGGCCAGTTTTTCTCTTCCCATTACGCAGCTGCCGGGGCCAAAGGTGCAACCAAGGCGTTTATTGAGCGTTACAATGAAAAATACGGTTATATCCCCGATGATGTTGCAGCCCTGACCTGGGATGCACTCCGCTTGGCCCAGCAGGCCATTGAGAATACCGGGAAACTCACCGGCAGGATTGAAAGAGACCGCCAGGCTGTCCGGGATGCCCTGGCGCAGATAAAGGACTTTTCAGGGATCACCGGCAATATGACCTTCACCGAAGAGGGGGACCCGGTCAAATGTGCGGTTATTGTAAAAATCAACGAGAAGGGCGAATACGAGTTCTACAAATCCGTATGTCCTTAGAGCCTGTTTGATAATTGATGAATCGGCTGCAATCCCATGAAAATGGCTCCAATTCCCCCAAATTTTATGTCAATAGTCTGGCTATTAACAAAAAATTTGTGAAAATTGGTTCTCATTTTCATGAGATTTCGTTTTGATCCCCTGATTATCAAACAGGCTCTTAGACCCATGGTCAAAAGAACATCATCCATCTGCTTGTCTTTAAGGCCCATGATCAAAATACGCCCATCTACTTGTCTTTTAAGCCGCGCTCGGCGTTACGCCAAAAGATGCATATACCCAATATGCGTCCTTTGGCGTGCCTTGATGGCGACTTAAAATCCGGCGTATCTGTGGCAGATTTAATTCTGATCATGGGCCTAAGTTAGAAAAAGCAACTGCCGCAATTTGAAATGCGGCAGTTGCTTTTTCAACCTGGGCAAGTTGAGCAAATTAACAAACATTTGATCATCATGTAACAGGAGCTGCTGTATGGAATCCTTTACTGATCTATTACAGTTTTTTATTCAGAACTTTATCAATGCACTCCAGCGGGGAAGTTTTTACGCAGTGATCTCCATCGGCTACTCCATGGTCTATGGCGTTTTGATGCTTTTTAACTTTGCCCATGGCGATATCTTCATGGTGGGCACCTATATCGGGTTTGGTATTGCAACACTTTTTCTTGCCTTGTTTTCAGGGGTTTTACCAGGGCCTGTCATCTTTGTGGCCACCATTGTGGTGACCATGTTTTTAGCCTCCTGGATCGGGGTGTTTGTGGAAGTGGCCGGTTACCGGCCTTTGCGCCAGGCGCCCCGGGCCTCTGCGGCCATTACAGGCCTTATGTTCGGTATTATTTTTGAAACCGGTGTGTTAATTCTTCTGGGCGCCAAACGCCTGAGCTTTCCACCCCTCATTGAATCTGTCTCATATAATGTGGGCGGGGTCTATTTTACCAACATCAAGGTGATGATCATTATCATCAGCCTGTTGCTCATGCTGGCACTGCACACCTTTATCCAGAAAACCAAATGGGGGATGGCCATGCGCGCGATGTCCTATGATTTCCTTGCTGTCCCCCTCATGGGGGTCTCCATCAATATCATGGCGCCTTTAACCTTTGCCATTGGTGCGGGGTTGGCTGCGGTTGCCGGCATTCTCTACGGCCAGGCATATCCCATCCTGGACCCGTACATGGGGGTGCTCATTGGCTGGAAAGCCTTTGTGGCAGCAATTCTTGGCGGCCGTGGTTCCATTAAAGGGGCGGCCTTGGCGGGTTATCTTCTCGGGTTTATTGAAATATTTGTCGCCACCATATTTCCATCCACCCTAAGGGATCTCATTGCCTATTCCATTATCCTCTTGATCCTGACCTTCAGGCCAAGGGGATTTTTCGGCATGGAGCACAGCACCAAGCTGCGGTTGTAAGTTTTATCTATTTACCTGTTTTCAGAAAGAAACGTTGCCATGAAGATTGTACAATCAATAAAAAAAATCCTTGGGAACATACCCATGGCAGGCTGGCTTTTAGGGCTGCTGGCTGCTGTGTTGATCGAGTATTTCTGGGGATACGATTATATTTCCTACTACCTGGGCCTGCCTAAAATCCCGGTATTGTTCGGGGCCATCCTGATGCTCAAAGATCCGGTCATGATCCCCAGTGTGCTGGCCTATGACCTGATCGTCTATGTCCTGCCGGTCTGTATTGTGGCAAAAGCCTCTGCTGTGTTTACCAATCCCCTGGCAGGTGCCATGGAAAAACTGCCGTTGTGGCTGGCCGTTCTGATTCATTTGTGCTGCTTTTACGGTATCCTGTCCCTATGGGCCGGGATCAACGATTACCGCGTGCTTGTGGTAAAACTGACATTGATATCCATTATTTTGACCATCAGCATCAATGTCATAAACGGTTACCAGGGTGAATTCTCCTGCTCCCATCCGGGATTCATGGCGGTGGGCGCCTATGTTTCGTCCATAATTACCCTGTTTCTGTTTGCCAATGATAAAATTTTCGGGGCTGCCGTGTTGCCGTCAACCTTGGGGCCGTGGCTGTTCCCCTTTGCCCTGGTCATGGGTGGAATCGCCGCTGCCGTTGCCTCTCTTCTCGTGGCCATACCCTCATTCAGAACCCGGGGGGATTACCTGGCCATCATCTCCCTGGCCTTCATGTTCATCGTTAAAAGTGCGGTGGAAAATCTCAATGTGATCGGCGGTGCCCGGGGCATGGGCGGGCAGCCCGATCTTGCCCCGCTTCATGTGATCTTTATCTGGACCATACTGTGCATCTGGGTGATCCATAATTTTGTCACCTCCATCATGGGAAAGGCCCTTTGTGCCGTGCGTGATGATGAGGCGGCTTCGGAATCCATGACCGTAAAAACCCGGAAAACCAAGATGACGGCCTTTATGTTCGGTGCATTCTGGGCTGGTGTGGCCGGTGGTCTTTTTGCCCATGTGCTCACCTATATCAACCCGGGAATGTTCAGCATTAACCGGTTGGCGGAAATTCTTGCCATGGTCTATTTCGGCGGTCTGAACTCCATTGTGGGCTCCATTGTGGGTGCTGTCTCCATCAATATTTTGAGTGAAGCCCTGCGGCCCTTAGAGCTGTTCAAGTGGATTATTATTCCGCTGATACTGATTTTTGTCATGATCTTCAGGCCATACGGTTTGATCTCTTTCAGGGAGATCGACGCCGGAAAGCTTCTTGGGGCTAAAAATAAGAAATAAGGAACAAACCATGTCGCCTTTACTCCATGTAGATAAAATGAGCCACTATTTCGGTGGGTTGCGGGCGGTTCACAACTATAATCTTTCCATTGGGCCACACCAGATTGTGGGATTGATCGGACCCAACGGCGCCGGCAAAACAACTGTTTTCAACCTGATCACAGGGGTCTACACCCCCACCGAAGGCCGTATTACCCTTGAAAATGAAAGTATTGTGGGATTGGAAACCAATGAGATTGCGGCCAGAGGGCTTGGCAGAACATTTCAGAATCTGGCCCTGTGGCGGCACATGAGTGTGCTGGACCATATCAAAATGGCACATTATTCCCAGCTGTCCTACAATCTTTTCGACTCATTTTTTAATACCGGCAAATGCAGAAGACAGGAAGACAAAGCCCAAGAGAACAGCTATCGGCTTCTGGAGCTTTTTGACATTAAGCAGTACGCCCATCAATTGGTGACAAGCCTTCCCTACGGGGCCCAGCGGCGGGTGGAGATGGCCCGGGCCATGGCCACCAACCCCAAGGTGCTTTTCCTGGATGAGCCCACCGCAGGCATGACACCCGATGAATTGATCCAGATGATCAAGATTATCAGGCAGATACACCAGGATTTCGGAGTGGCCATTTTTCTCATTGAACACCGCATGAAATTTGTGATGGAACTTTGCCAGCATATCCAGACCCTGGTGTTTGGCGAAGTGATCGCCCAGGGACCGCCCGAAGAGATCCAGAACAACCCCCACGTGATTGAAGCCTACCTGGGCAAGGAGGATTTGACATAATGCAGCTGACCGTTAAAAATCTTAGGGTGTCCTACGGTAATATCAAAACGCTTCACGGGCTGGACTTCAGCATTGATACCGGTGAAATCGTCACCATTATCGGGGCCAACGGTGCCGGAAAAAGCACCACGCTCAGGGCCATCTCCCGGATGGTGCCCAGTGAACCGGGCTCCACCATTGAATTTGAGGGACAGGATGTGCTTGCCTATAACACCGATAAGGTGGTCAGTCAGCTCGGCATCTCCCATGTGCCCGAAGGCCGCAGAATTTTCGGTAACCTCACGGTAACGGAAAATTTGACCCTGGCCTGTTTTGCCAGAAAAGACAGAGAACAGATCGAAAAGGATAAAAAATGGGTATTTGATCTTTTTCCCCGCCTTGAAGAGCGGAAAAATCAGTTCGCCGGCACCATGTCAGGGGGGGAACAGCAGATGCTTGCCGTGGGCCGGGGGTACATGAGCGGCAGAAAACTGATGATTCTGGATGAACCCTCCATGGGGCTTGCCCCCTTGCTCATGCTTGAAATGTTTGATGCCTTAAAAGAGATCAATAAGTACGGCACCACGATCCTGCTGGTGGAACAGAATGCCCGGCTGGCCCTTAAGTTTGCCCAAAGAGGGTATGTGATTGAACATGGCAGACTTGTGCTTGAAGGCCCGGCTGATAAGCTGCTTGATGATCCGGAGGTGAAAAAAGCTTACTTGGGGGCATAATAATCTTGAGTTTTCGAAAAAAACTCAAGAATAATGTGTATTCGGCAGGCGATATCACCCTGAAGTTTCTGCATCCCAAACGCGGGCTCGAAGCCATTGAACAAATTGGGATCATCCCGCGCTATGGCGGGGTTGTAATCCATGACGGCTGACAATCCTGCCTCTGCTATGATCATTGTCGTCATGGTTTGTGCGGCTCGCATCTTTTGCGCGAACTCACCTTCATTGTTGACTTGTATGCATTCTATTTCTCATTATGATGGATTGGTTATTTTTACCCGGTACAAAGGATCCCCCACAAGCACCTGTTTCCAGGATAGATACGGCAGGCTTACCAGATAGGATTCGGCCAGGGTCAGGTTTCCCTTGGTCAGAAAATCAAAAAAAATTTCCGGCATAGGGAAGGACTGGACATAAGGCTCTCCCACAGGGCCCACGGTGGCGGCAATGCCGTCATCAAGCATTTTTTTGCACCATACATTACTGTTTTTACGTTTCAACGTCGTACATTCCGCGCTTGCAATATGAAAGCCCACAGCGCCTTTTTCCCAGGTAAAGGCATCCACATATTTGGCCAGGCTGTACCATCCGCAGTAAAGGGCAGCATTGGGACAGTCTCCGGGCTGAAACAACCCCTGCGCGTTATCCAGGATCACTTTCAATCCCACTTTTTTCAGACGTTCCGCCGCATTATGGATGGATTTATCATAAAGCCCATATCCGGACACTTTTTTTTGACCCGGATCTTTCCACCTGGCGTCAAAATAGGCCGTACCGGACAGGCCATTTGTTTCAGCTTCAATGCTGTCATTTACAATCCGTTTGACAATGCTTGGGTCAGCCCCGTCCAGACGGCTGACCATGATCACGTCAGATTGGTCAATGTCTGTTTTCCGGTCGCGCCATGGCAGAAAAAAAGGGTTGGGCAGCCAGAAATTAAGGGGGTATTTATCTTTTCTGACAAGCATTAATTCAGAATCAAAGGACGCCACTTTGTCCGTGGAAGCTTTAACCTGTTTAATTTTTTTATTGATCTGGTTCAGCGCTTTTTTTTGTGCGTCAGTCAACTTTCCATTTTTTTCTTTCAGGGTATTAAGCGTTTCCCTTTTTGCCGTTAATGGATCCAGGCGCGCCTGTTCCTCCTTTGTCATTCCCGGCGAAGAAATTTTTAGCGGAAGCCCATACATGGTGACAATGGCGTTGAGTTTCCGGTTTTTTTCCAGGGCACGGCGGACCCGGGGAACGATTTTTTTCAAATACGCGCTACGTGAACAGGTTTCCTTGTCCGTAATAAAGACCAGTAGCAGGTTCTCCTTGGGGATCTGCCGTTTCTCCATATACCAGGCGGCAAGGCCCTGACTTCTAGCGGCATTGCGGTTGGCAATAACAAGCACTTCATCCGCAGATAAGGCCAAGGCCGGCATGACGGAGAAAGGGAATAGAAATAATAAGGCGGTAAAAATGCCAAGAGAAGAACGCATTTGATTCTCCCGGTTTATTTAAAGATTCAAATAGTTCATATACCAGCGAGCGGCCATATCAAGGCCGTCCTGAACTGAGTACTGGGGGCTGTAGCCCAGAAGTTCCCGGGCCTTGGATATATCTGCCAGGGAATGGCGAACATCTCCGGGTCTGAAATCCCTGTATTCCGCAGATACGTTGGCACGGTCCGGCAGTGTTCCGGCCACCCGGTCACGGATCAATGAAAATAACTGATTTAAGGTAGTACGCTGGCCAAATGCAACATTATAGACCTGATCGGCAGCATCATCTCCGGCCGTTGCAGCCAGCAGATTGGCCTGAACACAATTATCAATGAAACAAAAGTCCCGGCTGGTTTCACCGTCACCATTTATATAAACTGTGCTTTGACGGATCAATGAACTGAACCATAAAGGAATTACTGCTGCATAAGCGCCGTTAGGATCCTGGCGGCGACCGAACACATTAAAATACCGCAGTCCGATGCTTTTAAACCCATAGGTGGAAGCAAACACCCTGGCGTACAGTTCGTTGACCAGCTTTGTCACGGCATAGGGGGAAAGGGGGTTACCGATATTTGCCTCTTTTTTGGGAAGCGATGGATGATCGCCATAGGTGGAACTTGACGCAGCATATACAAAACGTTTTACCTTTGCGTCCCGGGCAGCGGTCAGCATATTTAAAAAGCCTGTAATATTATTCTCATTGGTGGTCAAGGGATCGGCAACAGACCGGGGAACCGAACCTAAAGCAGCCTGGTGAAGTATATAATCCTGTCCCTTGCAGACAGCTGCACAGGTATCGCCATGGGTGATATCTCCTTCAATAAACGAAAAATTTTTCCATGCATCAGCACCCACGGCCTGTTCAACCTGGTCCAGATTATGCTGAAACCCTGTGGAAAAATTATCCAGCCCGGTCACTGTCTGCCCAAGATTAAGCAGGGTTTCCAGAAGATTGGAACCAATGAATCCGGCACACCCGGTGACAAGCCAGGATCGTGGATTGTCTTTTAAATCTTGTTTAATGAATGTGAAACGCATATGTGTATCCTTAAAAGCTTGTTTGATAATTGATGAATCGGCTGCAGTCCCATGAAAATGGCTCCAATTCTCCCAGATTTTATGTCAATAGTCCGGTTATTAACACAAAATTTGTGAAAATTGGTTCTCATTTTCATGAGATTTCGCTTCGATCCCCTAATTATCAAACAAGCTCTTAGAAATTTTAAACCTTCCGTGGATCTTACCACAACTCCCAGTGCCCGAAATAGTAAACATAGAGAGCCAACCCAATATTGGTTACGCCGTGGGCAACAATGCAGGAAATCAAATCTTTTCTCAATATCCACAAAAGAGCCATGAGTACACCGTAGGCAATGGCTGCAGGCCATTCACCAACAACATGGCCTGCAGCAAAAATAATCGATGAAATCACAATGGCGTAAACGGTCCACTGCCCCGGTGCGACATCGAAAATACTGGCCTCATCCAGGGCCGCAAAAAAGGCTTTTGGCGTTTTTTGCCTGCGCAGAAGGTCCCATTGCAGGGCGACCCGGAAGACAAATCCGCGCATGAGCAACTCTTCAAAAACCGGTACTACAAAACCGGCAGTTAAAAGTTTTAAGCCAAATCCAAGATCAGACCACGGTTCACCATCCCCAGGGTTTGTAAAGGGGGCATATAAACCACACCACACCACCAGTCCAATGATCCCGAAAACGATTCCCCACAAACAGGATATCCATTTATTTTCAGGGCCAGTTAAAGGAACGTACCATTTCCAGGCCCAAATCAAAAGTCCGGGCACAATGACCAACTTCATTGTGTAAAGGATCTCTTCGGGCAGCTTGTTATGCAGAACAGAACAGAGAGCCACATACGCGAAATACGGTGCTGCATAGGGAATCAGCAGATCCATATTTTTCCATTTTTTCCGGGAACTGTCCGTGTTGGATGTATTCATTTAATCACCTCTATATCAACCCTGGGGTTTATCATCCGGCCCCATGCCGTATCGTTGCTTTCAATGAGATCCTGCCCGCCTCGACCTTGTATTTGCATTTGATCGTTTTTTACGCCCAGCCCCAGAAGAACGTTTTTTACGATATTGGCTCTGAATTCGGATAATTCTAAATTATACACGCCGTTTTCCATTGCATCCGCATATCCGGTAATGAGAATTTTTGAATCCTGATGAACAACCAGGTATTTTGAAAATGCTTCAAGTTTTTTAAGGTCTTCTTCAGTAATCTCATTGCCGTTATGCTTAAGCCGGACTGTCATGTTATCCATTGGAAGCAGGAGCAAAGGATTATTGACTTCAGATGATGGATCTGTTTTGGGGGGATCAATGACAAATTTGAGTTCTTCCGGATTCTGGACAACGGGCTGATTGCCTGGTTGGATTGTTTTATCTGTTTTTTGTTCTTTTCTTATTTCCTGGGTTTTATCAAACTGCTGTTCAATCTGGGAACGCATGGAAAAATATTGCTCCGGGAACATAACGTACCAGGCAAAAATAAGAAAGCAGATAAAAATTAAAAGGTTACCCCATGGGAATCCTTTTTTTTGTAGTTGTGGGATTATGGGCGGATGGTGGTCAAAATCCTGAGCAGACCGGTCACCGGGGGCATTTTTTTTATTTTCATGGTGGAGACCAGGCCCAAATGGTTCATTGATGTCATGGTTGCGAACATGGGCGGGAATTTTCAGTTCCTTTGCGCATTCCTTTACAATGCCTGCGTCAATGATCCGCTGCTCCCTGACGAATCCGGACAACAGGGCATGATCGCATAAGATATTGATTCGTCTTGGAAATCCGCCTGAATATAAAAAAATTTCTTGAACCGCATCCCAGTCAAACAACCGCTCCTGTGTACCGGCAACCTTGAGCCGGTGGCGAATATATTCATCCACCTCTTCCGGGGTCAAGGGATCCAGGTTGTAGTTGATGGTCATCCGCTGAAGGACCGCTCTGTTCTCGGGCCTGTTCAAAATTTCATTGAATTCGTTTTGTCCGATGAAAAAAATATTGATCAGCTTTGCATCCGGTTTTTCAATATTTGACAGCAGGCGAATCTCTTCAAGCATGTCCTGGGTGAGCAGCTGGGCTTCGTCAATGATGAGCAAGACCTTTTTATTTTTTTCAGCGGCACTGAGCAGAAAATTTTTAAAATGTGCAAGAAATGCACCCTTGGATGTAAATTCCTTATCCATGCCGAAGGATGCGGCAATATAATTAAAAAAATCAAGTTTAATCAGGCGTGGATCCGGCACTGAGGTGCAGATGATATCCTGTTCCAGGCTTTGGATTAATGTGTTTATCAGGGATGTTTTGCCTGTTCCCACATCCCCGGTTAAAAGCAGGAATCCCTTGTTGGCCAGGATGCCGTATTTAAGGGTGGCAAGGGCCTCCCTGTGCTTTTCCCCGAACCATATGAATGCGGGATCACAGCTGATCTGAAACGGGGCGGACTTGAGATTGTAGAATGTATTGTACATTTATAAATTATGGAGATATTCCATATCCCTGGTCTGGGTCTGTTTTGTCCCGATCACCACCACCTGGGTTCTGCTGGGATGCTTCATAAAATAGAGTCTGCCCTTATACCCAAACAATACTTCAAAACAGGTGGCTTTATGTTTTTTACCTGAAAACACCTTGCGTTTCACAATGACCGATCCCGGATCCCGGTCCAGCTGGTGAATTGTTTCTTCCGCCTTTATCTGCAGATCTTCAGTCAGGTTCATAAATCCATCAAGGGCTTTTCTGCTCATTTCAATATGCTTGTACAGGGCCTTAAACCGTTTGGATTTGAAATCAAACTCGCCCCGTCTGTATTTTCCCTGGCTTTTCCTGCGTTCATATTTTGCAAGACTTGATTTGAGTTCATCAATCTCAATGTCCCGCCGCTTCTTTAATTCAATATATGTGTTGAGTTGCGCTTCAAGGTTGATGATCTCGTTAAACATTTCATCTTCATTTATCTTTGCCTTTTTCTTTTCCGACTGATATTTTTTATCTAATTGTTTTATATTTTTGAACAGTTCCGCCCGTTCTCTGATCAGGTCGTCCTCAAGCTTTTCCTGGCGCATCTCATTTTTTTTCAAATCCTGTTTCAGATCCCGGATCAAGGTGTTGTTGGCGTTCCTTTCTTGTTCAGCTCTTTTGCTGCCCTGTCTGTAGAATATAAAAAAGATCAAAAGCGACATACCGGAGTAAAGGGCAAAGATACAATTTGCCAGAAATGATCCATGATCCAGATAGAGGACGGCATCCACCGTGAGTCCGGAATTAAGAATAGCAAAGTTTTTATCTGCAACCGCCTGGGGATCATAATAATCCAGTGAATTTTCCAGCAATCCTTCAGTGTCCACGTACATGGGATAAATAATTTTCCCCCGGCCTTCCGCCACCTGCACTTTGAGGTCAAGCCCGGCGATCCGGATCAGAGTATCCTGATTTAAAATGTCTTGGATATTCTTTGCGATCTGTTCTTCAATGTGTACGGATCCGTTTAAAAGGTCATCGGAATTGTCAATGAGTCCGTTTTCTATTTTTAAAAGATATTTTTTTTCCAGATAGTCTTTGCAGCCTGAAAGGGTAATCGTGTACAAAACCGGTGTAATGATCAGGCAGAATACAACAACTTTAAATGGAAAATGCTTCATAATGTCAAAATGAGCTATCCAAAATCTGAAAACGAAAAGTCAAATACTACTGTCAAAACTTTAAAATCGCAAGATATTTTAAAGATTGTTTAACAATTCCAAAGTATCACAATCTGGAAAACAGCATTTACAGCTTAGAGGCTTAATGCTATCGTTTCAACAAAAATTTACAGATAATCGCTCAGCGCCATGAAAGTGTTAAATGAATAAACCCGTTATCAGCATACTCATTCCTGGAATATTTATCCTGGGGTTTGTTCTGTTTTTTGCCTTCGATTTTCAACATCAACTCTCCTTTGAGAACCTTAAAGCCCAACAGGCTTTCCTGGAAACGTTCTATGCCGGGAACACCCTTTTAACTATCCTGATTTATGCGGGGGCTTACATCATTATAACAGGGCTGTCACTTCCCGGCGCAGCCGTGATGACCCTGGCAGGGGGGGCCTTGTTCGGCCTGACAGCAGGTACAGTGATTGTCTCCTTTGCCAGCACCATCGGTGCCACCCTGGCATTTCTTGCAGCGCGCTTCCTGTTCAAGGATTATATCCAGGATCGGTTTGCCGACCGGTTGCAAAACATCAATAACGGGATTGAAAAAGACGGGCCGTTTTATCTTTTCACCCTGCGTCTTGTGCCGGTGTTTCCCTTTTTTGTGGTTAACGCGGTGATGGGGCTTACTCCCATGAAGGTGGGTATGTTTTATATCGTCAGCCAGGTGGGCATGCTTCCTGGAACCCTGGCCTACATCAATGCCGGCACCCAGCTGGCCCAGGTCAAAACGATGTTTGGGATTCTTTCTCCTGGTTTGATCGCCTCCTTTGCCCTTTTAGCCATTTTTCCCTGGATCGCAAGGGCGTTTACCAATGTTTTAAAAAACCGGCGGGTTATGGCAAAATTTCATAAGCCTTCTGGGTTTGACTATAATCTGGTGGTTATTGGGGCCGGCTCCGCAGGTCTTGTAACTGCCCATATCGCAGCCACTGTGAAAGCCGGTGTGGCGTTGATTGAAAAGGACAAGATGGGCGGGGATTGCCTGAATACCGGGTGTGTACCCAGCAAATCATTGATCCGCAGCGCAAAAATGCTTTCCTATGCCAAGCGGGCAAAGGCGTTTGGTTTTGAACGCACCCGGATCGACTTTCAATTTCGTGACGTGATGGACCGCGTGGAAAACATCATAAAAAAAATAGCGCCCCATGATTCTGTGGAACGGTATACCAAACTCGGGGTTGACTGCATTTCAGGAACGGCCCGGATTATCTCTCCATATGAGGTTGAGGTAAACGGAAAAACCATCACCACCCGAAGCATCGTGGTGGCCACAGGGGCCAGGCCCAGAATCCCTCCCATCCCTGGTCTGAACCAGGTGACATACCTGACCTCCGACACGGTCTGGTCCTTGCGGCAACTGCCCCGGCGTCTGGTGGTGGTGGGCGGCGGTCCTATGGGGTGCGAGCTCAGCCAGGCCTTTGCCCGCCTGGGCGCCCAGGTGACCCTGGTGGGCCGGTCCCCCCGGATCATGGGCCGGGAGGATGAGGATGTGGCAGATTTTATCAAAGAGGTATTTATCCAGGAGGGCGTCCGGGTGCTCACCGGGCATACAACAAAGGAAATACGGGTGGACGGAGACCGCAACGCCCTGATTTGCACCCGGAATTCAGACAAACAGCAGGTGGCTGCTGGGTTTGATGCACTCCTGATTACCGCAGGCCGCGTGGCCAACACCAAAGGATTTGGCCTGGAAAAGCTGGGGGTGGCGCTGAACCCTGACGGCACCATTCAAACCAATGAATGGCTGCAGACCACCATTCCCACGATTTATGCAGCCGGTGATGTGGCCGGTCCATATCAATTTACCCATGCGGCCTCCCACCAGGCCTGGTATGCCTGTGTAAACGCCTTGTTTGGCAGCTTTAAAAAATTCAAGGCCAGCTACCGGGTGCTCCCCTGGTCCACCTTTACCGATCCCGAAGTGGCCCGGGTTGGGATGAATGAAACCGATTGTCTTGCCGCCAATATTCCCTATGAGGTGACCCGTTACGGCCTGGACGACCTGGACCGGGCCATTACCGATTCCGAAGCCCATGGATTTGTTAAGGTGTTGACCGTCCCCAAAAAAGACAGAATTCTGGGGGTGACCATTGTGGGGGCCCATGCCGGTGATCTGATCCATGAATTTGTTCTGGCCATGAGATACAAGATCGGATTGAATAAAATTTTAGGCACCATCCATATTTATCCAACCCTTTCAGAGTCTGCCCGATTTACCGCCGGGGCCTGGAAAAGGGCCAGGATGCCTGAAACCGCCCTGGGGGTTGTTGCACGATATCTGGCCTGGCGGCGTAAAAGTGGAGAAACACGATGAGATCAAACCAATATGAAGACTGGGTCAGGCTGGAACTGGACAACACAGCCGTATATATCAAACCCGAAACACCGGACTGGATTGTGCCCAGTGCGTCCGGAGACCAGCTGCTTCAAAACATCATCGCATCCGGGAACCGGAACATAAAAGAGAATACAGAGAACCGCTCTGTCCCCCCCGGGGATACTGATTTTTCTTCCACGGTCCGTGAAGCCCAATTTCTGTCCCTGTTAGAATCTGCAAAGATCAATGATTACAAGGGCCGGGCCCACGCGTTAACCCTGAACGCGTTAAAGGAGTGCTGGCTGCATATAACCAACAGGTGTAATCTTGCCTGTCGCCACTGTCTTTTTTCCTGTTCAGCCGGAACAAGCGGGAGCATGGGGATTGACATGATCTCTTCAATGGTCTGTCAAGCCTATGCCCTTGGCGCCCGGATTTTTTATTTAACCGGCGGCGAGCCCATGGTTCACACCGGTTTCAAGGAGATATGCCGCCTGATTTTAGATGATCACCCAGACACCATGCTTGTGATTTTAACCAACGGCATATTGATTCCCCAGTACCGGGATATTCTTGCCTCTTTACCCTGTGACCGCCTGTTTCTCCAAGTGAGCCTGGACGGCCTGGAAGATACCAATGACGCATTAAGGGGCACAGGGTCATTTGCCAAAACAGCCGCAGGCCTTAAGGTTCTTGGGCAACTGAATATCACAACCACCCTGTCCATGGTGGTTCACCCGGATAATTATCTCCAGATGCCGCAGATGGTCAGACTTGGGGCCGGGTTTTCTGTGGTCAGTATCCACTATATGTGGCTTTTGACCACGGGCCGGGCCTCTGCCGCGTCCGCGGTGCCGATGGATGAGCTGTTCAACATTCTGATACAATGCCACGATCTTGCCGCTGCACACAATCTCACCATTGATAATATCACCAATCTGTCCACCCGGGTGTTTTCCACCCCCGGCACCAAATATGACCTGGGCAATGCCGGATGGGAATCCTTGGCTTTGGACCCCGGGGGCAGGATTTACCCCACCCCGGCCCTCATCGGCCGGGAAGAAACCATATGCGGCCATATTTCCCAGGGACTGGAGAACGTCTGGCGAAACAGTGAGGTTCTCTGTTCCCTGCGAAATTTATCGGTCAAAGATGATGCCGCCAGTCAGGCCAATCCGTTAAAATACATTGTGGGGGGCGGGGACATTGATCACAGCGTTCTATCCGGCGGCGCCTATCTGGGCCATGACCCGTACGTGCCACTGTATAACCGGCTGGCATTGTGGTTGATGATCCAATCCGCCCGGATCACTGAAGAGCAGCACTGGCCCCAGATCCGGCGTAAGATGGGGGAACGGCTGCTGCATTGTATCCAAAACGGAGAAGGGGTGGCCCTGACCCATTCCAATTGTGTACTCACCCTTGCCGACACCCATGGCGTTGTCGGACAATTTTACTCCGCAGCAGCCGAAGATGAGAACACCGATATCACCAATCCGGTCTGTTATCCTGACCCGGAAATATCCCATATTCCAAAAGCGGCCAGGATTCGTTCCTATGGGTGCGGCAGCCCGGTGCTTGACGCAGGCGTTTCCCCTGGACAGACCGTTGTTGACCTTGGCTCCGGCGCCGGGGTGGAGTGCTATATTGCCGCGCGCAAATCAGGGCCCCAGGGGCGGGTGATCGGTATTGATATGCTTGATAACATGCTGGCCCTGGCCCGGCAATCCCTTGGTGATGTGGCCGCCAGCCTGGGGTATGGGAATGTAGAATTTAAAAAAGGGTTCCTGGAACAGCTCCCCCTGGATGACAATACCGCGGATCTGGTCATTTCCAATTGCGTGATCAACCTGTCCGAGGACAAGCGGCAGACTTTTTCGGAAATATTGCGGATTCTTAAACCCGGGGGGCGGATTTTTATTTCCGACGTGGTCACGGATGCCCCCTGTCCCCCTGAAATCCAGAATGATGCCAAACTCCGGGGGCAGTGCCTTTCAGGGGCCCTGGTGCAGCACCACCTGATCAGCATCCTGGAATCTGCCGGGTTCAGCCGGATCAGGATCGTGAAACGCTTTTTTTATAAAGAGGTTCTGGGGCATAAGTTTTATTCCATCACTTATACAGCCTTTCGGCCCCTGCCGCCTGAAAAATCGGGAATGTTGTATCCCGGCCCCCATGCGGCTGTTCTGACCGATGATGGGGACCTGCTTTTACGCGGACAGTCATTGGATGCCAGCTGGCCCTATGACGCCCAGGGAGATACGGCGATTTTCAAGCTGGACCCCATGGGCAATGTGGCCAATATTGAAGCCGTGAACGCATGCAGCTGCGGTCTTCCCCCTGAGCATGAGACGCCCCCCACTCCCCGGCCCACTCTGATCCATGAAACAGGTCTGAAGTTCCAGCAGGATTGCATGCATTGCGGCAAGCCTTTGGTCTATTTAACGGAAGACCGCCCCGAAGTTTGTGTATTTTGTAAAACGCAATACCCGGCCAACGCCGTGTGCGAAGATGGCCATTTTGTCTGCGACCACTGCCATGGCAAGGATATGGTGGATGTGGTCAAACACATTTGCACCCATACCGATGAAAGGGACATGATTGATCTGTTCAATCTGCTTCGGCGTCATCAATCGTTTCCCATCCATGGTCCTGAACATCATTTTGCGGTGCCGGGTGTCATCACGGCTGTGTTCAGAAATCTGGGGGGAAATATCACGGATAAGGAGATCACCACGGCCATTGACAGGGGCCGTGCTGTTCCCGGCGGTGCCTGCGCCTTCTGGGGTACCTGCGGGGCTGCGGTGGGGGCAGGGATCGCTTTTGGGATTATTCTGAAAAGCACCCCTCTGGCGCCCAATGCCAGACAGATTGTCCAACAGGTCTCCGAAGCCATTATCCATGACCTGAACCAGATACCGGCGGCCCGCTGCTGCCAGAGAGAGGTGTGGACCACCTTGAAAACAGCGGCCCGGTTATCACAAATCCACCTGCCCCTGACCCTGAAGGCCCAAGGCAGCGTTCAATGCCGGCAGCAGGGAAGAAACAAAGAGTGTATTCACAAAGATTGTCCCTATTTCAAGGTATCAACATGACAGAAAACAGTGTTGTCATTGTTTTTATTAAATCCCCGGAAAAGGGCCGGGTCAAAACACGACTGGCAAAGGACGTGGGGGAAAACGCCGCTGTGGCGCTGTATCAGTGTTTTGTGATGGATGTGCTGGATATGGTTCGATCAACATCCTGGGCCTTAAGGGTGTATTACCATCCTGAAACGCGCAGCCGGCACATCCGGTCATGGCTGGGGGACAAGTTGGATTTTTTCCCCCAGACCGGGACCACGCTGGGCGATAAAATGAAAAATGCCCTTGCACAGACCTTTGACGCCGGATATGAGCGGGCTGTTCTCATCGGGTCTGATTTACCGGACCTGCCGTCTGGTATCATTGAGATCGCCTTTAACGGATTGAAACGCAAAGATGCAGTTCTCGGGCCAAGTCCGGACGGCGGGTATTACTTGATCGGATTCACGGCCAGAGGGTTTTCTCCCGGGATTTTCAATGAGATTCCCTGGGGAACCAACCGTGTACTTGATTTGACCCTGAACAATTTTGCGGACCATCGTATCTTACCCCTTTGCCTGCCGGTTTGGCGGGATATCGACACCAAAGAAGATTTGCAAACCCTGGGTCTTGATCCGGCAAGCGGGCCTGCCCTGCACACCACCGGTTACCTGCAGAAAAAGAGGCTGATTTTTTGAGTCCCCTGATATCCGTGATCATACCTGTATATTGCGAAGACAGGCGCATAAACCTGACCATTGAGAACCTGAAAGCCTCGGCACCGGAAATGATTTCTTTGGCAGAAATCATTGTGGTGGACGGTGATCCGGAGCAAAGCACCCTCAAGGTCATCAATGATCCGGATATTATCAAAAAAGAATCTGAGCCGGGCCGGGGCGTACAGATGAACAACGGGGCCCGGGCCGCCACCGCAGATGTGCTGTTATTTCTTCACGCAGATACCATTCTGCCTGCCAATGCCTTGAACACGATTCTGGATGTGTGCCGGGACAAGGATATTGTTGCAGGTGCCTTTGATCTGGTTATTGACGCGCCGCATCCGGGTTTTCGACTCATCGAAAAAACCGCAACTCTTCGTTCCCGGATCACCCGTATCCCCTTTGGGGACCAGGCGATATTCATTAAGACAGACTGTTTCAAAAAATTGGGGGGATATAAACCTGTTCCACTTATGGAAGATGTGGAGATCATGCTCAGGATCAGACAAAAGGGGCACCAAATTCGGTTCATTTCAGATCCGGTGATCACCTCGGCCCGGCGCTGGAAAAAAGAGGGCATGATCTATACCACCCTTCGCAACTGGATACTCCAATTGCTGTTTTATACCGGGGTCAGTCCTGAAAAATTGAAAACCTACTATCACTTTTTTTAACCCCCAGTTATCTGACCCTGGAAACAGTGAGGGGTTTAGCATCCTTCCCCTGTCCGTCGATATTTCAATTGACTCAAATCCACTTCCCGGACAGTTTCACAGGGATCCGGCAGACCAAATCATCGTGGCCACAGCAAGAAAACACAATTTATAAGATCCTGTTTGATAATTGATGAATCGGCTGCAATCCCATGAAAATGGCTCCAATTTCCTCAAATTTTATGTCAATAGTCCGGCTATTAACAGAAAATTTGTAAAAAAAACTTTCTGACCATATAATATGGTTAAATGTAGATTTAAAGGACCATTCCTATGCAGATAACCATAACTGAATTCAAGGCAAAGTGTACCGAATATGTAAGAACTGTTTCCAAAACCGGTGGGTCTATTGAGATAACAAACCGGGGCAGAGTGGTGGCGGTTGTTTCTGCACCTTCACAAAAAAGTAAGAAAAATTTAATTTTTGGTTCCCTTAAAAATACGGTTATCCATATTACCGAAGATTTTGACGACCCCTTGGGCGATGATGAATGGGAGGCCGCAAAAAGTTGAAGTACCTGCTTGATACCCATGTCCTCATATGGATGGCAGAAGGTTCACAACGGTTATCCGGCAAGGTGGCAAAAATCCTGCAGCAATGCGTTGCTCATGACCTGCCGTGTCTGCCATCACCCCCTGGGAGATTGCCAAAAAGATTTCTTTGGGAAAACTGGCCCTGTCCCTTCCCCTGGCAGACTGGCTGGCAGCAGCCACCCACAGTGAGGGGTTGACCATCCTTCCCCTGTCCGTTGATATTTCAATTGACTCAAATTCACTACCTGGACAGTTTCACAGGGATCCGGCAGACCAAATCATCGTGGCCACAGCAAGAAAACACAATCTGGAACTGATTACCGCTGATTCCCGGATCCTGGCATATCCCCATGTGCGGACCCTGAAAGCAGCGTAATCAACATTCACGGCAACACCATGGTCAACGGGTGACACCCCCATGGCTAAACCGCGTTTCGGGTGTGTTTATTCCCCAGAAGGCCGGTTTCAGGGAATTG
>PDTI01000010.1 GCA_002747145.1 Desulfobacter postgatei | reverse complement strand
GTTGTTGAATATGGCTTCCACGGGGATGGTGAATAAGGTCTGTTTTCCGGTTTCAACCCGGTGGGCTTTTCTGCCGCAGAACCAGATTCTGCCCCTGGCGTCCTTCCAGCCCAGATCCCCCATCTGTGCTATACTTTACCGTCCGTATCCGGGATTTTGGCCAGAAGATCGTCATCTGCATCGTTAAAATAGTTTTGGGTGACAAGATCGGCTTTTACCGTTATTTCCCCGAGCAGACGGTCTTTGCGTTTTCCTTTGAGCCCAGCCGGGAGCACAGCAAAAGATCTGCCTGGCCCGCGTCAATGCAGATGGAGAACGAGGGTTTTCCACGTTCCTCAACTCAAGTCTGAGCGAGATTCCGGAACGGTCATTTGATAATAGGTTAGTATGGGTTTATTTTAGATTTCGATTTAAATTAAAATAAAAAACGAGTTAATTCAAAAAGTGAAATAAGCGCATGAACCGGAATCTGCAAGGCCATTACATAACCATTTCGACTCTCACTCCGACTGCTGAAAGAGATTCACAGTGTTCTACTCTCAAATGGGCGCGGCAAAGGGTCTAATCCGGGCGAATTTCGCAGAAGTCAGAATTGGATTGGCGGGAGCCGACCGGGTACAGCTGCTTTTGTACCGCCGCCTCCAGAGTATGTTCAGGAGTGCATGGGCAGGCTGGAGCTGTTTTTACATGACCAGCCGGAAAAGACCTCAGTCCTCATTAAAGCGGCATTGGCACAGGTTCAGTTTGAAACCATTCACCCATTTTTTGACGGTAACGGCCGTCTGGGGCGTTTGATGATCACCTTGCTGCTTTGTTCCGAGCAGGTACTCAAAGCACCGATGCTCTACTTGAGTTTATATTTTAAAACCCATCGGCAGCAGTATTATGAGCTTCTGAATGAAGTGCGTCTGAGAGCGTGTTTGATAATTGATGAATCGGCTGCAATCCCATGAAAATTGGTGCTCATTTTCATGAGATTTCACTTCGATCCCCTAATTATCAAACACGCTCTGAGCGGCGATTGGGAGGCATGGCTGCACTTTTTTGCTGATGCGGTCATTCATACTGCACCCCAGGCGGTGGATACTATCAACGGCCTCAAGCGCATTTCCGGCTCTGCACATCGGATTCACAAAGTGATGCTGGCGCGGCCAATGACCTCGCCGAAATGGATACAGAAGAAGACTCAGCTTTCACCGGCAACTGTCAATGCGTGCCTGCGAGAGTTGGAACAGCTTGGAATCGTCAAAGAGGTGATCGGGCAGAAGCGAAACCGTCTCTATTCCTATGTGGAATACATTCGAATTATGAACAAAGGTACTGAGTTGCCACGTTGATCGGATGTGGTTTTGATCTGTTGCGCCGGACATGGCGGGATGCGTCGAACTTACGTCCGTATTCGTTGGCTGTTTTTCATTCAATAACGTCTCCACTAACCAATTGGATTCTTTCATGGTTTGTTGTGGGCACGCCGACGGACGTTCAAGGCGGCCCATGGCCGTTCGTCCAAATGCAGGATGGCAAAGGGGGAATGCCTGTCTTTACACGGATGCCGTGCCGGGACGTTTCACTTTTGGCCAGCCTGTCACAATAGCGATTACCGATATCACGGCCAGTACACCACAGTACCAGTTGCAGGCGATCACATTCACCGGTGAAATTTTTGCAATGGACCCTGCCAGCAGCACCTGGGCTGCATACGGGGTCACGCCCTGGACAATACAGGAAAAAATATCCAGAAGACTAGCGCTGCGGCGCGGATCCACCTTCGTATCTGCGGCAATCTCCTTTGCCATGTTCCCGGTCAGGATGATGGCAATCGTGTTGTTGGCTGTGCAGATATCGGCAAGTGAAATAAGCGCGGCGATGCCGAACTCACCGGATCGTCGTGCATTGCCGCCGCTGACCTTGAGGGCCAGGCGGTTGACCTTTTCAAGGAGCCACTTCAGCCCGCCGTTCACCCGGATCAGTTCGCCAAGCCCGCCCACCAGCATGGATAAAACCAGTATTTCATGCATACTCGTAAATCCGGCATAGATATCTGTTGACAGGGTCAGCAGCGAGTACTCAGGGATCACGACAAGCCCCACGGCACCGGCAAGCACGCTTCCGGTTGCCAGCACCAGAAACACATTGAACCCGGCAACCGCCATCCCCAGAATCACCAGATACGGCATCATGCGGGCAAACTGCCAGTCCGCCGTATGGATGGCATCACCGGATGCCCCGAAGATCCCCAGAAGAACGAGGGTCATCAGCGCTGCCGGGGCGACAATGCGGACGTTCATTTTAAATTTGTCACTCATGTCACATCCCTGGGTGCGGGTTGCGGCAATGGTGGTGTCGGATATCATGGACAGATTGTCCCCGAACATCGCACCTCCCACAACCGTGCCCATGAGCAACGCCGTCGAAATCTCGGTCTGCTGGCCTAGGCCGGCAGCAATAGGGGCTATGGCAGCAATGGTGCCCATGGAGGTGCCCATGGCAGTGGCGACAAAGGCGGCAATGGCAAACAGACCCGGCAGGACCAGCAGAATGGGAATGACCGACAACCCCGCATTGACCGTGGCATCCACCCCGCCGATGGATTTTGCCACAGACGCAAACGCGCCGGCCAGAAGATAGATCATGCACATGGTGATAATGTTGATGTCACCGACACCGACCAGAAATCGAGTGATCTTATGGTCCACAGAGCCTTCTCCCATGCACAGGGCAAGCCCAATGGCCGGCAGGATGGCAACGGCGGCAGACAGCTGATAAAATGCCATGGCGGTTCCCTGAACCGTCAGTGCAGCGCCGGTACCGACAAAAATGACAAGAAAAATCACAAGGGGAAGCAATGCGCGTCCGTTGGCTTCAGGTTCAGTCTGCATCTTCTAAATCTCCTTTATTTTGTGCACGCTGCCAGGGATTACCGGAGGGTCCTGAAATTGTCGGCCCACTCAATGAGACCTGTTTTGAGATCTGTCAGCTCAAGGTTGAGGCTGTAGTACATCAGGATCTTCTTTTTCAACCGAATCTGTTTGGGTTGTTTTTTCTCGATGGAGCGGAGTGTGCCGATGATCATGAACAGCGCACCGGCCTGCCGGCCCCGCTCAATTCGCTGCTCGGGGGATACCGAGCCGCCGTGCTGATAATTGAGTTCCTTTTGGGTAATTTTTCGTCCAAACACGGGTTTTCGTTCAGACACTATTTATCAGGTATGATATAAAGATTCAATGTATCAACCGCAGCAGCATCAGGATGAGTTGTGCAGATTTTTATCATGTCTCAAATAGGTAACGAATTATAGATGAAAAATATTTCATACCAGGAATTGAAACAAAAATATCTGTCCCTTGTTGATGAAAACAGATCCCTCAGGGCCAGAATTCGGGAACTGGAATCCGGTAAAGGTTCCATCAGTCGTGAGCATCTGATCCGGGAACCCATTAACCCCGATCCAGGGCGTGGAACAGATATCAGCCCCAATGCCCGGATTATTCCTGGTCAAATCCGAATGGGTTCAGTCCGGTTTGCGTCAATGAATGGCGGCCCGGGATCTGCAACAAACCCAGGGGTAAATGTTTTAAGTGCAGCCATAAATCCCACGCGCCTTTAACACAAGCGGTTGTTGACGCCCATCTCAGGGGGGGATTGATCGTTGGAATTTATCCTTTAAACACCGATGAAACCTGTCATTTCCTGGCCATTGATTTTGACAAACAAGTATGGCAGCAGGATATCTCAGTGATCCGGAATACCTGCGCCCGGTTTGACATCCCCATCGCCGTGGAACGGTCCCAATCCGGAAATGGCTGCCATGCCTGGTTCTTTTTCAAGCACCGGATTCGGGCAACGGTGGCCAGAAAATTTGGTACCGCCCTGCTCACCCATGCCATGGCCCAACGCCATGAGATCTCATTTTCATCCTATGACCGGCTGTTTCCCAACCAGGACACCATGCCCCGGGGCGGGTATGGCAACCTCATTGCTCTGCCCTTTCAAAAATCGGCCCGCAGCAGGGACAACTCTGTTTTTATCGATGAAAATTTTACCCCCTGGCCGGATCAATGGGCCTTTTTATCCCGCATCACACCGCTGGATGAAACAGAACTGAACGGCTGGGTTTCAAAACTGATCCGGGGCCAGGATCTGGGAGAATTAAAGGGTGAGCCTGAAGAACATGCCACCCCATGGAAAAAAACACAACAGACATTAACGGCAAAAGATTTCCCCCAAACCGTTGAAATAGTCAGGTCTGCCATGTTGTATATGTCAAAAAAAGGGGTGAGCCAGCGGGCACTGGACGCCATTAAACGGTGTGCGGCATTTAAAAATCCAAAATTCTACAAAGCCCAGGCCATGCGGCAATCCACTTTCGGCATCCCACGGGTCATTTCATGTGTCGATGATCATGAAACCCACATGGCCCTGCCCCGGGGGGCTGAAAAAGATCTTTGCCAGCTTTTGGAACAGCACGGGGCCAGGATCAAATGGACAGACCATACCCAGCAGGGACACGACATCAATGTTGAGTTCAACGGCACCTTGAAGCCAGAGCAGCAGCAGGCCGTGGATGCGCTGCTCTCCCATGACAACGGGGTTTTGGCTGCAGCGACGGCCTTTGGAAAAACCGTGGTCGGCGCAGGCCTCATTGCAGCAAGAAAGGTCAACACCCTGGTTCTGGTGCATCGTCAGCAACTGGTTTCCCAATGGCAGGAAAGACTTGGTCAGTTTCTTGTCATCAACGAAACCCTTCCGGAACAGACCTCCAAAAGGAAACGCAACCTGGAACGCAACATCATCGGCCACCTGGCTGCCGGCAAGGACCGGCTTTCATCAATTGTAGATGTGGCGCTCATGCAATCGTTAAACAGAAGCGGAACTATCCGGGAATGTGTAAAAAATTACGGCATGATTATTGTGGACGAATGCCATCATGTACCGGCAATCACCTTTGAACAGATCTTAAAAGAAGCAGATGCAAAGATCATTTACGGTCTGACCGCCACCCCTGACCGTCCCGACGGCCACCATCCCATCATCTTTTTTTACTGTGGGCCGGTAAGGTTTAATGTTGACCCCAAAGCCCAGGCGGAAAAAAGGTCCTTCGACCATTGTCTGATCCCGCGGTTCACATCCTTCAGGACCGGTCCGGATAAAGGGGATCAAGCATTGTCCCTGCAGGAAGTGTATGACCGGCTCGCCTCGGACGAAGTCAGAAACCAGCTCATTGCAGACGATGTGATCCGGTGTTTTGAAAAGGGACGGACCTGCCTGGTTCTTTCCGGCCGTAGACGCCATGTGGCGCAGTTAACAAAACGGCTGGAGAAAAAAACGCAAAACGTCTTCTGTCTCTTCGGTGGTATGGGAGACAAAGACACGGCCCGGATCATGGCAGAGATTCGTGCTGTCCCTTCCGGCAATCCCTTTATCCTGGTATCAACAGGTTCGTATATTGGAGAAGGCTTTGACGAACCCCGGCTGGACACCCTGTTTCTGGCCATGCCCATTTCCTGGAAAGGCACGTTGCAGCAGTACGCGGGAAGACTTCACCGCCCCCATGACAACAAAAAGGAAGTGCAGGTTTACGACTATGTGGATCTTCATGTCAAGATGCTGGAAAGCATGTATGGCAAGCGACTGAGGGGATATGCCGCCATCGGGTATAAAAGCAAGGTTGAAAATTTTCCAGATGCACCCACCAATATCATTTTTACCAAAAACAATTTTTTACCAGTATACCTGAATGATCTTGAAAATGCCCGTTCCAGTGTGATGATTGTCAGCCCCTTTATGACCCAAAAGCGGGTTGCCCAGATGATGGCATATTTTGAACCGCTTATTCAAAAGGAGGTCAGAATCACCATCATAACCCGGCCCATCGATCCTTTTGAAACAGAGAAGAAGGCGTTGCTGACCCCTCTTTTTTCCATGATCCGGGCAGCGGGAATTCATCTGATCCTGAAACCCAGCATCCATCAAAAATTTGCAGTGATTGATGATCATATCACCTGGTACGGCAGTATCAATCTGCTTAGTTTCGGATATTCCGAAGAAAGTATTATGCGGCTTCAAAGCGGCAGCATCGCCTATGAGCTGACATCATCCTTTAGCGGCATCCCCCACGACTCTTGAAATTCATCTTTTGGAGGCAGGAAGCCGGAGACTGGAATAGGCAAATTCCCAGGCCTGTGATATACATCTGCCATGAAACCTATGATTGATATCTTTGGCCTGCCGTTGGATCAGTTGACCCAAACCCTGCGAAATGATTACGGTAAGGAGGTGTTTCATGCCGAAGCGCTCTACCGGGAAGTGTTGAAGAACGGCGGAAAAAATATTGGCAATGCCCCGGAATTCTGAAATTTTTTAAAACGTTGGACTGAACTGGAAAAAGCGCTTGTATTACAACCCGGCAAGGTAGAAGAGACATTCAAAGAGGGTGAACGGGTCAAGTTCATCACCCCGCTTACCCACGGTCTGAAAATTGAATCCGTGGTGATCCCCATGACCCGGTACAAAACCCTTCGCGTGTCCAGCCAGGTGGGTTGGAAGTTCTGCCAGACCACTCGCATGGGATTTAAGCGCAGCCTGCAGCATCTGAAATTGTGGGTCAAGTGTTTAATGCCTGGCATACCCTTGGCCATGATATAAAAAACATTGTGTTTATGGGCATGAGAGAGTCTTTTGACAATTTTAATGCGGTCATAACTGCGATCAACGTACTCAACAGCCAGAAAGAATGTGACGACGGGGTTTGACCGTATTGTTTTTAAAGGGTTCATTCTTCCACTGATGTCCGCGGCTGAGGTAATGAACTTCTGCCGAAACAGAGGGATTCTCAACAAAAATTACAAAGAGTGGATGTTGTCTCAGACGAAAAGCATAATTCGCACAACAGAGCAGTATACTATCAACAATTGCGGTCGATCTGTTACTCATATCCCAACATGGCGCATCCGAAAAGAGGAACTTGCCCATCAAAGACAGCGAAAGGATCAGATATCAAGTGGATTGATCGGAGTTTGGTCCTGCCTGGAGCGAGGCTCATCGTATCGGGCAGTGTATTGTTCAGAAAATGGGTTTCCACAACTTAAAAATTATCAGACACAGTGCAAAGATCTGTACTTTTATTTTGATGACATTGATTACGGATTTATGAACATCAGGCTGCAAACATGGTTCCCTTATCATATTCAAATTTGTCTCAACGGCCGTGAATGGCTGTGTCGCGGACTTGAGCATGCTGGAATAGATTTTCTTGTCCACGGCAACAAGTTTCTCTATATCGCTGATTACCGAAAGGCTCAACAACTGCTTGATGAGCAGCTCAATACACAATTTACCAAACTGCTAAACGGCTTTTCCCAAAGAATATTTCCTGATATGGAAAAGATCCTGGGGCCGCATCTTTCCTATTACTGGACGTTATGGCAAAGCCAATGGGCCACAGATTTAACTTTTGATACCCCTGGTTCACTTGGCGCAATCATGGAATCACTGGTACATCATGCACATATAACCGGGACAAGCAGTCGGGTTCTACGGTATCTGGATCGGCCTTTGACTAAATCCGGAAAACCTTATGCAAGCGCTTCTGATTCTGTTATGACACGCGTTACCAGCTTTAAGAGCGTGTTTGATAATTGATGAATCGGGTGCAATCCCATGAAAATGGCTCCAATTCCACCAAATTTTATGCCAATAGTCCCGCTATTAACAGAAAATTTGTGAAAATTGGTTCTCATTTTCATGAGATTTCGCTTCGATGGAGTGGCCTGTATATGGCTTCCCAAAGTTACGACTCACGAGTTTAATTCTGGCCGAATTTTTCTGATAAAATAAACCCAAGGCCATTATGAAATCAAGCCGCTACAATTAAGGGATGCTAATCAGCCGAGTTTTTCAACAATGGCTTCCACAGCCCGTTCGGCTGTAGCACCGAACAGGGTCTCAATGTCAACAAGGTTGAGGTATTTATCATCCCATGGCACATTTTTACTTTCAAGAACCCAGTCCTTAAGCCGGCTATATTTTCCGCCCAGGGCCTTGATTTTTTTCAACAGGGTAACCTCGCTTGTGGATTTAAAAGCGATGTTTAAAGACAAAAGGAATTCAATGATGTTGGGCGATGCCGGTGAAGATGAAAGCACCGGAATCACAAGAATGCTTCTGTTGTCTTTGCGACCCTGGCCAATATATACGTTGCCCTCCCTGACAATGATGTTTTTGGTGCCCTTGAGCCGGTGATCTGTTTCCACCCTGGAGGATTCATTGGCAAGAACGCCTGTTTTGGATACCACTTCAATTCGGGTGTCTTCCGTGACTTTACCTAAAAGGTTTAAGCCGGTGATACGGTAGAGCACAGCACCTTTCACTTCGGATATGATTTCCTGCAGATTTTTAAGGACCAGTACATTGGTATTGGTAATCAAAGGAATCTGGATGTTATGTTCAGCCAGGGCATCAAAAACAATGCCTTCAAACCGTTCACTGATCCGGCTGGTGCCTACGGTAACTGTCTTGGCCTGGTGCTTGATGGCATCCACAGGCCGGGCCATAATATTGATGGCCTGGTTCATGGTGCTAAAAAAGGTGGACAGCATATTGGACGGCGTGCCTTTGACACCGAAGTCCACTTCAAAATCCGATACCGGCAGCCTGCCGGACAGGTATTTGAGCAGCAAGGTCATGTCGGATATCGTACTCATCCCCATGGCCCCGGGAAATTCCCCCTGACGCCTTTTCTGGGAAAACTGATTGTAGAACTCTGCCACGGTTTCCGTGAATTTGTTTTCTAAAAGCACCTCATAATCATCATGGCCCTCTGTCTTGAACGCTTCAATGATGTTTTCTATTTTCTGCCTTGCGTCATACAGAAATTTTGATTTGGCATTGATGGCAAGGGCTGCATAGTACCCCCAGATATGTCCGACCAGGGTATTGAGAACCGGGGCAAAATGTTCCTGGATTTCGGGGATCTTGAAAACGGCCTTGGCATATAGATCAAACCGGTCTTCGCCCTGGGTGGTGATCACAATGGGACAGGCTTTGTGGGCATGGAAAATGGATGTATCCTTGATGATGTCCCCAAGTACGCTTTCCCTGGTGCCGGCGGCACAGACAATGATTAATGGCTCGCTTGACAGATCAATATGTTTTTTATCCTCAACAAAATCCGAGGAGATGGTTTTGTAGCACAGTTCCGACAGTTTGATCCTGATTTCGTCTGCAGATGTTTTGTTGGCGCCCGAACCCACTGTGGCCCAATACGTTTTAGAGATTGCAAGCGTATCGGCGCATTCCTTGATTTCATCACGCATGTCAAGAACTGCTTTCATTTTTGCCGGCAATTCCATCAGCGCATGGATCTGATCACTGATATATTCTTCAGTTCTGGCATTGAGCAGGGCAGCCAGGTGCAGCCCGAGTACGGCCCCGGCCGTGATCTGGGAATAAAAGGCCTTGGTGGAGGCCACGGACATCTCAATGTCCCTGCCGGAACTGGTATACAATACCCCGTCCACTTTGAACGTCAGATCCGAATCCCTGCGGTTGACAATGGCAAGGCTTCTGGCGCCCTGGGCCCGGATCATGTCCACGGTCCGGTTGGTGTCCGTGGTGGTGCCGGACTGGCTGATGGCCACAACCAAGGTATCTTCCATGGCTGTGGTATTTTCCCCATCGCTGCCAATGTTGAACCCTGAAAGCTCAGACGCTTTCTGGGCACGGATGTTCATGGATTTATCCCCCAGGTAATGGGTGAGAAGATCCGCACATCCCTGGGCTGCAATACCGGCGGTCCCCTGGCCGATGAAATATATTTTTTTAATTTTTCCAGACCGTAAATCTTCTTCCAGGTCCGGCGGAATGATAGTCCTGTTCAGATTCACATTGAAAAGTCCTGAACCCGGATTCTGTTTGAATTTGTTTTCCAGTGTTTTTTCAACAGACACAGGGGACTCGGAGATCTCCTTGAGAAAATAGTGGCTGTATCCCTGGCGGTCAATGTCCCTGGAGGTGATCTGGCTGGTGAGCACATCCTTGGGGGTCAGGGTGATGGGCTGTTTGTCGTAATAATAGGAGCGCACCCCTTCAATACCGCCGGTGCTCTCCTGGTCCAGAATCACAATCTGTCCTTTATCTTCGCCGTTGAGTTTGATGTAATGGCGGGTCTGCTCCACCACGCCGTATAGTTCCGATGCCGTAATGTAATGGTCCGGGGCAAGCCCCACAAAAATGGCCTGCCCGCTGCCTTTCTGAGCCAGGAACAATTTGCCCGGGGCAAGGTCGGTGTGCATGGAAATGGCGTGGGATCCCTCAAATTCGTTGACAGCCAGACGGAATGCCTCTTCAATGGGCGCACCCTTTTTCAGGTGGTGTTCAATCTGCAAGGGAATCAATTTGGTGTCCGTGGTGATCTGGGGGTCAATTTTGTCGTATTGGGCTTCGTATTCGGTTTTCAGTTCCAGGTAATTGTCAATATCCCCATTCAGGCAGACATGGATAATGCCGCTTTGGGATATTTGGGTATCTGTGGGCGCATTGTCCAAGGGATGGCAGTTGGCTTCGGTGATATCACCCACTGATGCCCACCTTGTATGGGCGGAAACCGATGACGTCAGCGGGGAAAATTCGGCAAGGGTCTGGAGTAAGAGGTCTTTTCTAATCTGATTCCTGATAAAGGCGATGTTGTCGCCAAGGGCACCTATTTCTGCAGCAAATTTGTATACAAAACAGACGGTAATACGGTTTAAGGATCCTGGAGTGCTGACTTCATTGATGGAAATGGTGTTGTTTGACAGGATTTGCCGGTTGCTTCTTTTTTCCAACATGTTGGCAATCCCTTTTTGTGCCAGCAGGTTTTTGTATTTTGAGAATTGTTTTTCATCCAGGGTGCACAGCACTGAAATGCCTGCCGAATCCCGTCCCCTGACCTCCAGGCGGTCAAGGCTGTTGAGTACGGCATTGATTCGTTTAAAAAGCGCTATCCCTGAAGGATTATTTTGTTTCCCTATGCCCGGCGCCAGATGTTCGATGGCTTCAATATTACTAATAATCTCTTTTTTCAAACACCAAAGGATATCCTTGAGCTGCTCAATATGATCTGCGGCAATCTCCACCTCGGGTGTGGATAAGCTGGCAGTGACAGATTTAAAGTGCCGGGTTTCATCCGTAAGAATTTTTTCAATCTCCTTGATGATGCCGGACAATGTTTGGATTTTTTTCTGATTATAAAACAGGGATGCAAAAATTGTTTCCTGCTTAAGGGTTTGGGCATGCTCAAACAGGGCGGACAAAAATTCTGCGCCCCCCAGGTAATCTTTTGAAACCATTGGATTTGTCTCTTCGGAGAACGGGCCAAGACGATTTTGTGAAAGGGTGTCAAGCCCCTTGGACAGGGACTGCAGCTCATCTTCACAGGCAGGGCCTTTGAATGCCACAAGGGCACAGATTCCACAGCCCAGAATGCAGCAGGTGTCAGGGAAAAAGAGTAAGGTGTTTTCATGCACCGATGACAAGGGTTTGCCCATGCTCACATCTATTTTTGCAATATGTTTAAGATAATCAAAAAATCGTGTTGAAAATTTGCCTTGCCGTTTCATATGTATCCTCCATATAAAAGCTTATGTCCTAGCGAACATAACAAAGAATGAAACTATAAGAGTCTAAAGCGAGAACTACAGGCGTTTAGTCGCCTTATTTCCTGAATTTTGTCTATAATTTTCTGCAAGCGAACTTTTTTGGGGAATAGGCGTGTTGAAATAGGTTTTCAGCATGTTTTTGGCGTGGGCGCATGCCCGGGTTCCGATATATTTGCCGTGGCCTACGACGACTGCCACGATCAATGTCTCTTTTGTTTTTTTCTGCTGCCCAAATCCCGTGAACCAGTCGTATTTGATTGTATGCGCCCGGTTGGATAAAGAGCCGGTTTTTCCGCCGATTACTAGGTTGGATAATACGTTATCCCGTGAATAGCCCCTGAATGATTTCCTGGCTGTACCGCCGGATATGGTTTTTTTCATAAGTCTTTGCATGGTGGCTGCTGTTTTAGGGCTGATCGGTGTTTTATACACTTCTTTAGTGCTTTTGTAAATCTCGTTTTGGTCTGCGTCAGATATCCGGTCCACAAGACGGGGGACAAGGCTTTGTCCTTTGTTCATCATTGCGGAAACCATCGTCATGGCAAATACAGGCGAAATCAAGGTATCCCTGTTAAATCCGCATCCAAGTTCCGCCAAATGGTAGTCATTGCCGATCACTGCAAAACGGGGTACTGGAAAATCAAAATCGGTATCCGGATTTTGGTTGAAACCAAATTTTTCGGCAAAATTGCTAAGTACTGTTTTTCCCAGGGCAAGTTTCCCGAGTTTGCCGAATACGGGGTTGATGGATTCGGAAAAGGCGGTCTCCAGAGTAACCCGATTGGTATATTTTGTTTTTTGATTCGTTAACTGCCGTTTGTACAGGGTGTATTTCCTGCCGTTGAAATAAAGGGGAGTGGTGGCGGTGTAATTTAATTCTTCCACGGCAGCAGATGCGGTAACGATTTTAAAAATACTGGCAGCAGGATAGCCGGCCGATGTACAGGGATTAGCGGCTGGATTGCCCGGATCAAATCCGGCCATGGCTTTTATAAATCCAGTGCGGCCGTCCATGGCCACCATACCGATGAGTTCCGGCTTTCCCCGGTCCAGGGTTTTAAGATAGTTCAGTGTCCTGATCAGCTTCGCCTGAAGGCGTGTGTCCAGTTGGGTATGGATGGTATATGTCCAGGACGGCCCATCCGCAAAGAAAATGTTTGTTTTTGAATTGAGGATATCAATGTTTTGGATCAGGGTTTTGACTTCGGATTTTTTAAGGTGATTGGACGGGGTTGGATCACTTTGGACCTTATTCTGTTTTGGGGAAAACAGCCGTTCACCGATTTCAGACGCCGTGCGGGCCCCAAACCAGAGCAGTGCCACGGCTGCAATACCAAGGCAGAGAAACACTGCCATGTGGCGTATACGCCCCGCCATGGCCTGTTTCTTTTTCTGCTGGATATAACCTGTCTGAAGTTCGCGCCAGGAACGTTCTGTTCTAATAGAATGCAAAAGCGTACCCCAAATAAAAAAACTATTTAACTTGACAGCCTGACTTAGGACTGCCGTTAAAGCCGGAAAGAACAAAGCTTTTTTTCACACTTGCCGCAAGCACCATGCCTTCGGACAACTCTCCCATAAGTTTTACAGGTTTCAGGTTGGCCACAACAATGACTTCTTTGCCCACCACCTCTTCGGGGGTGTAGGACTTACCTATGCCTGCCACGATCTGCCGGGTCTGGGTGCCTATATCCACCTGAAGTTTGAGCAATTTGTCCGATTTTTCAATCCGTTCGGCAGACAGAATCCTGCCGGCTCTTAGATCTATTTTGGAAAAATCATCAATGGTGATCTCTTCTCTTAATGCCGGTTTGAGCGGTTTGGGTGCAGGGGGTCCAGCTACTTTTTTATCAATGTCTACCCGGGGAAAAAGAATTGTGGGCTTTTCCAGGGTGATACCGCATGGTATCTGACCCCAGGGTCGGATGGCATCAAGGGTGAAAAATCCTTTTTCAGGCAGCTCAAAACCAAGGGCGGCAATGATTTTACCGCTGGTTTCCGGCATAACCGGCCAGATCAGACCTGCCACAAAGCGGATTCCCTCCAGCAGTTCGTATAACACCGTACCAAGATCACTAGCGCGTGCCGGATCTTTGGCCAGGTTCCAGGGTTCATTGGCAACAATGTATTTATTCATGGCTGACACCAGTTCCCATACACTTGCAAGGGCCTTGTGGAACTGGCATGTTGCCATGGCGTTTGTATACGCGTCCAAAGTGGCATGGGCCTGGGGCTCAAGACTTAAGCCTTTGTCTGATTCCGGGGCCGGGCCCTGGATATTGCCCTTGAAGTATTTGTGATTCATGGAGAGCACCCGGGAGAACAGATTGCCAAGGTCATTGGCAAGATCTGAGTTGATCCTTGCCACAATCGCATCTTCGGTGAAATTGGCGTCCAGGCCAAACACCATTTCCCGCATAAGAAAATATCTGAACGCATCCACGCCGAACCGGTCTGTTACCTCCACGGGATCGGTGACATTGCCGATGCTTTTGGACATCTTAGAGCCCTGAACATTCCAGAATCCATGGACGTTCAGTCCATTGTATGGTTCAATGCCGGCGGCCTTAAGCATGATGGGCCAGTAAATACCGTGGGGTTTGATAATGTCCTTGGCCACAAAATGCCGGACGGTGGGCCAGAACGTTTTAAACTTGTCCCCGTCAGGGTATCCAAGGGCTGTAATGTAGTTCACCAGGGCGTCAAACCATACATAGGTGACATAATCTTCATCAAAGGGCAGGGTGATACCCCAGGTGAGCCGGCTTTTGGGGCGGGAGATGCACAGGTCTTCCAAAGGTTCCTTAAGAAATGAGAGAATTTCTTTCTTGTACTGTTCGGGCCGGATAAAGTCCGGGTGGGTTTCGATGTGCTCAATGAGCCAGTCCTGGTACTTGCTCATTTTAAAGAAATAGTTTGATTCCCTGATAGTTTCCGGCACGGTGCCGTGGTCCGGGCACTTGCCGTCCACAAGTTCGCGTTCCTGGTAGAATCTTTCACATCCGAAGCAATAAATGCCCTCATAACTTGAGAAATAGATGTCTCCTTTATCGTAAATTGTTGTCAGAACAGATTTTACCACCTCAATATGGTCTGAATCGGTTGTCCGGATAAAGTGGTTGTTTTCTATATTGAGCAGGGGCAGAACATCCCGGAAAAGTTTGCTGATTTTATCTGCGTAAGCCTTGGGTGTGGTGCTTTCCTTTTCAGCAGCCTGGACGATTTTATCCCCGTGTTCATCCGTTCCTGTTAGAAAAAAGGTGTCTGCACCTTCCATTTTTTTAAAACGAGTGGCCACATCTGCCGTAATGGAGGTATAGGCATGGCCGAGATGGGGTTTGGCATTCACATAGTAAATGGGCGTGGTATAGTACTGACAAGTCATTGGGATGGGTTCCTAAGCGTTTTCTTTTTTCAGTTGTGACAGAAATATTTCCTTTTCCTTGCGGTCATCAAGCCTGACGGTGACACTTTGTCTGAGAACATTCTGGCGGACCACCTTGCCTTTGAGATCTTCAACGGTAATAATTTTGCCTAATTTAGGCATTTTTTTCTTATAGTGGCGGTAGGTCTGATCTTCAAAGGTCAGACAGCACATCAACCGGCCGCACACCCCTGAAATTTTAGTGGGATTCAAGCTTAGCCCCTGCTCCTTTGCCATTTTGATGGACACTGGATCAAAGGTATGCATAAAAGATGAGCAGCACAGTTCCCTGCCGCACTTTCCCAACCCACCCACATGTTTGGACAGGTTGCGGATACCCACCTGGCGCATTTCAATGCGGATGGAAAATTTTTTGACCAGAAGTTTGATCAGTTCCCTGAAATCAATCCTGCCGTCCGCCGTATAAAAAAATGTCAGCTTGTTTCTGTCAAAGGTGCTCTCCACACTGAACAGGTTCATTAGAAGATCCAGGTCTTTTATGCACTGAACGCAGTATTCATGGGCCCGCTGTTCCAGTAATTCAAGTTCCGTGCGCCGCCTGAAATCCTCCTGGGTGGCGACTCTAATAATATTTTTCAAGGATTTTTCGTCTTTGTCCTTTTCCCGGGAAGGGATGGCAATGGTTCCAAACCCTAACCCCTGTTCTGTTTCGACGATCACCCGGTCTCCTATATTCACGGTTAAGGCGTTGCTGTTGAAATCGTATATTTTACCTGCGGTTTTAAATCTAACTCCGGTAACATTTACCATAAAATCAACCTCTTATCTGGATAAATACAAGGAAAGAAAAAAACGGTCAAGGGTCAGTCTTGTGCCGCTGTTGGATTCCAGTCTTTTTTCCGTTTCATGAAACAGTGTCATCCATGTTAAAAGTCGACAATAAGAATGCATCTTCCTAATATCTTTAAATACACTTAAAAAATCAAGGTTAACTATTTTATCCGGTGCATATTCTAGTATGCAGAAATCTCTGAATATGGTTCGGATCACTGCCATGGCATCATGAAGATATTCCGGGCGGGACGCCATCAGCCTGGATAAATCAAGGCACTTAAAACCACTTTGATGCTGCGGGGCTGTCAGAAATCCGCATATCTGTTTGATCAACCATGGCCGCAGCATTTTCCAGTCAGATTGACCGTTATCCAGTCCTGAAAGACGCAGAGCCAGGTCGATGTCGCTTCCGGCGGTTTTGCTGACAATATAAGCGGTTTCGGGATCAAGCCCGTATTGTGTGCATAGGATTTTTTTGATGTCGTGGTCTGACAATGCCTGGAAGTCAATGCGCCGGCACCTGGATAAAATGGTCGGTAAAAGGGGGGCCGCCTGCTCTGCTGTAAGGATAAAAAATGTCCGCTCCGGCGGTTCTTCAAGCATTTTGAGCAGTGCATTCTGGGCCTGGGGGTTCATCAGATCTGCATGGCGGATGCACACCATCCTGAACGCTGCTTCATTGGCCCGGGATGCGATGATGCTGCCCATGTCCCGGATTTGGGAAATGGTGATCATCTTTTTGTTGTCAGCCGGCGCCAAAAAGATCATGTCCGGGTGCATCTCTGCAGATATTTTTCTGCATGAAGTGCAGATATTGCACGGTCGGCCGTTGTCTGAATGGCAGTTGGCGGCCTGGGCAAAAAAAAGCGCAGCCTTGTTTTTACCGGTTCCCCGGGGGCCGTGAAAAAGAAGGGCATTGGGGATCCGGTCAGTCTGAACCATATAGGTTAATTCAGATAATGGTACAGATGAGGGAAGGGCTTCCCGGTTCCTCTCGTAAGGTGCTGGCGGCATATCAGAAACATTGGATTAGGCCCATGGGCAGAATTAAATCTCCCATAGATGCCGGATTTCAAGTCGCCCTCAAGGCACGTCAAAGAAAACATATTAGGTATGTGTGTCCGTTGGCGTAACCCCGAGGGCGGCTTAAAAGACAAGCATTTTTTAAGGTATAAGCTAATAATCAACCCGCTCTTTGAGTTCTTTACCGCATTTAAAAAATGGCAGACGTTTGGGCGGGATATTTACTTTTTGTCCGGTTTTGGGATTTCTGCCCACATAGCTTTTATACTCTTTGATATGAAAACTGAAAAGTCCTCTTATCTCAACCCGATCGCCCTTGACAAAGGCGTCTGACAGGGAGTCAAAAAATATTTTTATTACGTCGGCTGCTTCTGATTTGGTCAGGTGGGCCCGCTCTTTCAACGTGGAAATCAATTCAAGTTTATTCATAGAACCTCAAAAATATATTAAACAGCTAAAAAGTTTTCTATAGACTCTTAATGAATATACATCAAAAAGTCAAGAAGTTATGATAGTGCCCGACCAAAAACCGTAAATTTTGCCGATTACCTTGGTGGACGGAAAATTTTAATCCTCGGAATATGTTATCTATGCCTGTGGTTAAAATGATCTATTCCGTAACAACCTGTTGACAAAATTTCCAGGTTTTTGTTCAGAGCTTGTTTGATCCCCTAATTACCAAACAAGCTCTCAGGCACTAAGACAGCAGGTCCGGGATTTTTTCAACCTTGTCAGAATCCACTTCGACACCTGCATATCTGCCTAACAAGTCTACTTTGATAATCACTCTGCCCTTGCCCTTATGTTCAAAAAATTCTCCTTTCAGCCCTGCCATGGGGCCTTCAAGGATGATTACCGGATCTCCTTTTTCCAGATCAATAAGGCTGCCTGTGACCAGATCCTGGGTTACGGAGGTCAGAAGCTTGAGCGACTCAATCTGTTGTTTTGGCACGGGTACAGGACCGGCAGTGTTTCCTAAAAGCCTGACGGCACCCAGGGTTTTTAAAATCGGTAACTGGTCCACCGGTGCCATGGTGGATTTAACAAACACGTACCCGGGAAACAACGGAGTTTCTATCATGAGCTTGCGGTCTCTTCTTTTGCTGGGTTTTCTTGTCCTGGGAAGGAACGCATCTATTTTTTTTTTGCTTATACTTGCGTATACGGTCTGCTCAAAATTGCTTCGGGTCAGCAGGGCAAACCAAAGAGTTTTGTCTTTCATTTTGTGCCAAATTCTCCAATACCCTTCAGGGTCACCATGAAGGCAAAAGATTTATCTGCTGATTCATCTTTGAACATCAGGTCCAAGCCCCAGCAGGGACGGTTGATGGAAATACCTGCACCTGTTTCAATGGTTTTCCGGTCTTCAAGGTCCCTTTCAACGGAATAATAGGCGCCCAGGATATCTGGAACCAGATTTGTGGTAAGTATTGTTTTCCAGGTATGTGAATCATTTTTCGAATATCGATACGATATGTACAGACTGTCCCCTCTATTATCTGATACCGTGCTCCCCACCTCTATTGTTGTGAAATGGTTGTTATTGGGATCAAAGGCTATGGTGCCGTCTGCCTGCAGGTATTTGACGGGATTAAATTCGTATTCCAATGTCAGATCCTGCCAGGGGTCGTCCTCGGCATGATCGCCATCCCGTTCATACCGGATGTTATAGCCCTGGGAGAGCTTGAACCAGAAGAGTTCTCTGTAGACTGCCCTGGATTCTTCGCCGTTTTCATCCGTTATTGTATTTCTGGCGGTGAATGTGTTGGTCAAGGACCAGGTAATGATATTTTTTTCTGAAATATTGTCTAGGGCATCAAAGTAAGGCAGATTCTGTTGATCCACGTAAGGAATATAGTCGTACTCCAGTCTGAGCACAATCTTGTGTTGGATTTTTTCGGCAAAATCCATGTCTAATGTGAACACCCGGGAAAGGGTTGTTGACAGGGCCATGCCCACCTCATAAAGCCCCCGGATCCTGGTGTTGGAATCATCCCCGTCGCTGTCTGTGAAATCATCTGTATCCCATAAGGTCCCCCTGACACCGGCATAGGGCTCCAGGAAAAATGATTTGCCGAGCATCCTAGGGTAATAAACTATTGGATGGATGTCTACCCGTCTGCCGGTAACTGCTGTATGGGTGGTATCCTGCCGGTAAAATGACGTAAATTCCGAATCCATTGTGTAATACAATTCAAAATCCTGTACAATTTTCTGGCGGACTGCAAAAAATTCAATTGAGGGAAGAGTCTGCAAGGTGGTGTCATCTGTGTCTGTCTGACGTGCTTTAATATTGTCATACCACAACGCCTCTATGTTCAGGCTGTATGAGAACCAGTTTTTTGTGACAAGCAGGCTGTTTTTCCGGGTGTAATCAGTCTCTTCATCCAGATCACGGCCAAACATCGTTTCAAATGCCTCGTCTGTGCTGTGAAAACCTGTGAAGCCGTCGGTAAAAGTCCGCAGATAATCCATATCAGAAACATAATCCATATCCAGTTTGGCGTTAAAACCATACCACAGCGTTTGGTCATGCTTCATCCGAAACCAGTACCTGTCATGGTTGGTGCGATCAGGTGTCCCGGAAATATTGTAATCTTGGTTTTCATCTGCCTCGTTGCCAATGGTTTCATCCTTGAGATGGCTCATCATGATCATGCCTTTGGACTCCGGGGACAGTACATATCTGTATTCGCCGGAGAGCATCACCCCTCTGTCCGACATATAATAGGGATACAAGGTGGCGTCAGTATTATCGGAAAGCGCCAAAAAAAGGGGTTGCCGGTATTCAAATCCCATCTGGTCTGAATACCCTGCCATGGGCATCAACAGTCCGGTCTGGCGTGTTGTTTTGGCCGGAAATATAAAATAGGGGGCATACAGGGTGGGCATTTTTTTTACCCAGAGTGTGGCATGCCTGGCATGGCCGTATCCGTCAACGGTAACCTCAATCTCTTTTCCTGTGATTTTCCAGTCCGGGGTATTGCCTTCACAGGTGGTGATGGACCCTTTTTGCGCATCATAGGTAAACGCTCCGGTTTTTCGAAGTTTTTCCCCTGAAATATAATAGTTGCCGTCCTGAATGAATATGGTTCCCTGTTTAATGGTGCCTGTTTCCGAGCTCAGATTGACATTCATGGATTTGCAGGTAATGGTGTCTTTTCCTGAGATAAACAGAACATTTCCCCTGGCAAAGGCGTCTTTGGTTATATCCGAGAACTCCACATAATCGGCTTCCAGGCGCGTTTTGCCCCCGGTAATCAGGACATCATTTTCCGCAATGTAAAGTTTGCGTTTATCTTCGTAACTCACCTGCCGGGCCTGGATGTGCCAGGACACTTTCTGGGTGGGCAGGGAAGTGGAAAAACAATGGGCCCGACCGGAAGGGAATATAATGACAACCAGGACAATACCTAGCCGGCACAGCACTTTTGTATATGAAATCATACGTGAAAATGGGCCTGTTTAATAAATTGCGCATCAAATAAAATTACTGTATAAAGCCATTTTATACTTGAAAAGTCAAGGCCGTTGAGGAAATCGGCTCAGGCCCATGACTTTTGTGAAGAAGAACCGTTCCCGGCTTGCCCCGGCAAAGAGAGGATACGCATGTATGCAAGCATTATTGAGTCCATCGGTAACACCCCCCTTGTAAAAATTCAAACACTTAATCCTGTGCCGGGCGTCACCATCCTGGCAAAGCTTGAATATATGAACCCTGGCGGGTCCATCAAGGACAGAGCCGCACTGTATATGATCAACCAGGCCGAGGCAGACGGCGAACTTGCGCCTGGAAAAACAGTTATTGAAGCCACCTCGGGAAATACAGGCATCGGCCTTGCCATGATCTGTGCGGTCAAAGGCTACAGACTGGCCCTGACCATGTCCGAAAGCGCCAGTGAAGAGCGTAAAAAAATACTTAACGCCCGGGGTGCCCGGATTATTCTTACCCCCCGGCACCTGGGATCGGACGGAGCCATTGAGGAAGCCTACCGTCTGGCCAGGGAATATCCGGATAAATATTTCCTTACAGATCAATATAATAATGAGGCCAACTGGAAAGCCCATTATCACACCACGGGGCCTGAAATTGTGGCCCAGACCAACGGTCAGGTGGATGCTGTGGTGGCGACTGTGGGCACTTCGGGCACACTCATGGGACTGTCCCGGTATTTCAGGGATCAGGACCATCATGCCCGGGTGATCTGTGCAGAGCCCTATCTGGGACACGGGATCCAGGGGCTTAAAAATATGAAAGAGTCTTATCGGCCAGAGATTTTTAACAAAACCCTGCTGGATGAAAGCGTCTATATTGAGGATGACACAGCTTTTGAGACGGCCCGGCAACTGGCTGCAAAGGAGGGCCTTTTTGTGGGCATGAGTTCAGGCGCAGCCATGGCCGTGGCCCTTGAACATGCCAAACGTCTTGAAAACGGGGTGATTGTTGTGATTTTTCCCGATTCAGGTGAACGCTATCTGTCCACTGAGCTGTTCAGCGTAAAAAAGAATATTCACCTGACCGTTTACAATTCCCTGGGTGGCCAGAAAGAGTCTTTTAATCCCCAGGGAGACAAGGAGGTTGGGATTTACACCTGCGGGCCTACGGTGCACCGGCGTCTGGATATTACCCACTTCAGACGGTACGCGTTTACGGATCTGCTTATCCGCTACCTTGAGTATCAGGATGTGAAAGTTAAACATATCGTTAATATCACCGATTATGACGATAAAACCATTGAAGGGGCAAGGCAGGCAAAAACCTCCCTGGAGGCATTCACCCAGCCTTTTATTGATGTCTTTCTGGCTGATTTGTCCCGGCTTGGCATGCGGCCGGCCCAGGCCTATCCCAAGGTGTCCGAACATTTTACCGAAATGACGGATATGGCAAGGAAACTGCTTGTTAGCAAGCATGCCTATGAAAAACTGCATTCCGTATACTTTGACCTGTCAAGCTTTGGGGATTACGGACAGCTTTCCCGGGTGGATCTTAACAAAATCCGGGTGGGAGCGACGGTAGACCTGGATGAATATGAAAAGAACAATCCCAGGGATTTTACCCTGTTCAAGCGGGTAAAACTTTCGGAACTTAAACAGGGGCTTGGGGTTAAAACGGAATGGGGCAATGTTCGCCCCTCACTTCATCTGCAGTGTGCTGCCTTTGCGTCAACCTTCCTTGGTGCAGATTTTGACATCCATACGGGCTCAAGGGAACTTATGTTTCCCCACCATGAAAACGAAATTGCCATTGCAAGGGCTGCCGGCGGTTCTTTTGCCAGGGTGTGGATGCATTGCCATCCCATACAGTATGACGGGTCCCTGGATACCGATGATGCCGGTTCATTGACCCTGGACAGGTTGGTTGAGATGGGGTGGGATGAGAAGACCATTCGCTTTTGGCTGCTGTCCGCCCATTACAGAAAATCCCTGCGCTTATCCAGAAAAAGTCTGGATGATGCCCAAACCGTTCTTTCCCGGATCAACCGGTGCATTGAATCCCTTGGGCATGTGTCCGGGCAGTCCAATGAAGAAAAGATCCAGCATATTACTTATGATTTACGCCAGGGCATGATGGATGCCATGGCAAACGATCTCAAGGTCCCTGTTCTGGTGTCCGGTATTTTGTCCGGTGTGAAGCGCATCAACCGCATGGTCGCTGCGGGTCAGGTGGGACCCAGGGGGGCACAGCGTCTGCTTAACTGTTTCAAAGATATGGATGCGGTGCTCAATATGTTTGATTTCAGCACAAAGGTATTGTATTCGTCAGAGGTGACGTCGCTCATGGCTGAACGGGATGCGGCCCGGCAACAAAAAGATTTTAAGACAGCAGACCGGATCCGGAAACAGTTGGATGACATGGGGATCCTGATTCATGACCAAAAGGTATAAGATGGTATGATAAAACTTTATTTTTTCCCGTTTACTTTTATGGATAAACGTCAGGCAAATACCCTGTTCTGCTTTTTTAACAATTTAAATATGATAGATATTCACGGTGGTGATACGCTGCCCGAACCGATGTCTGGTCTGGAGGCCAAAGGCGCGCTGACGCGGGTCTGTCTTGACAGGGAAAAACTTGCCCTGGCTGAACAAGAGATCCGCGCCTATCTGGACTGGGCCGCCATCCATAAAGGCAATGAAACAAATCTTCGTGCGTTGATTCGTGAGAACGTGTTTTTGAAAGATGATTCAGGTGTGGCGGCCATCAAAGCCGGCATCCGTAACGGGATAGCTTCCCATGACCCGAAGCCAACAACGATACGGGAAAATAATGATTCTCTTGTTTTTCTTAAGCTTGCAGATATTCATGACCGGGAATCCCAGGATATCCAGGCGGCACTGGATGCGCTGGACCAGGAAAGTGCGGCACTTTTTGCCGAACTTAAAGGAGAGGGGGAAATGCCCCTGTCCATGGGCGCTACCCAACCCTGTGAACCGGGCCAGGAGATGACTGAAAAAAGAATAAACGCCTGGCTGACGGCTGCTTTTGATGCAGAATGCTTTGGTCACGAAGGTATGCCAATTCTGGTCACCACCAGCAGGGCTGTGATGGATCAATTTTTGACCGGTGCAGGCAAGGCGATAAATACCCTTGACATTGATTCTATAAAAGTGCATGAAAATGACAGTGAAGGTATAACACAACAGCATCTTAACATAGAGGCAATTTTCGAGCAGATGGCCCAGGGCCTGACGCCTGATACTGGAAAAGAATATTTTGAAGGTGCTGCTGACCAAGATTCTGTGACCGGGCGGCTTCAAATCCGTTTTTTTAAAGAACTTGGTGATGTGAATTTAACTCAAATAAATCCAGGTGGACAAATTGGCGTATGCCTGGTGGAGTTCCCTTTATAAAAAAGCTTGTTTTAGCAAAAACATTGTTGTAAAAGCGGGTGCTGAATCAGGCGATGATTTTATAAAGATGAGCTTATACGGTTGTATTATTAATTTTTAAGGAGGTTTTAAAATGGCTTTTACCGCAACGGTTGATCAGGAAAAATGTGTGGGCTGTGAAGAGTGTGTTGATGTATGTCCTGCAGAGGTGTTTGAAATGGAGGATGACAAATCCGTTCCCGTCAATGCCGATGAATGCATGGGCTGCGAAAGCTGCCTGGAAGTTTGTGAAGAGGACGCCATCACCATAGAAGAAGACTAAACCAGGCGTTATCTTATATCTGATTAATGCCGGGTTGACTTAATTAAGTTAACCCGGCATTTTTGTTTTGTGATGACAGAGTATACACAGGAGATTCATGCATTCAAATTCTGACCGGTATTTCAGCGCCAAAGCCATTTGTCAGTCCCTGATTTCAGGTCGACTGATCTCTGCGGATCAGGCAAGGGATTTACTTGGCCGGGAGCGTAAGATAAAAGAAAAACTTGCCGCGAAAACCCATAGCAATTCACCCGGAGACAGGCAAAGGACACTTTCTGACATCTCTTTTATTGATGTGCTGGTCTATTTGAATTTGAATCGGCTGGACAAACCCGACAAAGTGATTGATGAAGATCTGATTTTTAAAACCCTGGCCGATTCCTGGCACCTGCCGTATAAAAAAATTGATCCGTTAAAGCTTGAAATTAATCTGGTTACCGGCACTATTTCCCGCTCCTTTGCCCTGAAGCATCTGCTGTTGCCTTTGCAGATGAAAGACGGCAAACTGGTGGTGGCCACCCCGAATCCGTTTAACCAGGAGGCCATTGCCGATGTGCAACGGGTGACCAATTTGAAAGTATTTCCCATTGTCAGTTCGAAAACAGATGTGGAACGGCTGATCAAGGAGTTTTTCGGGTTTCATCACTCCATTAGTGCGGCTGAGAACCTTTTCTCCCGGACCGGTGTGGATATAGGCAATCTTGAACGATTTGTCAAACTTGACAACACCGCTGAGCCGCCATCCACGGATCAGCATATCGTCAATGCTGTGAACCATCTGTTCTCATACGCCTTTGACCAGAAAACCAGTGATGTCCACATTGAACCCAAACGGGATATTTGTCTGGTACGCATGCGCATTGACGGGGCATTGCACACCGTATACAAATTACCAAAAAAATTGCACAATGCCGTGGTCAGCCGTATTAAAAATCTGTCTGCACTGGATATGGCTGAAAAGCGCCGGCCCCAGGACGGGCGGATTAAAATGCTCAAAAAGGATCAGGAAGTGGAAATCCGGGTATCCACGATCCCTGTGGCATTTGGCGAAAAGGTGGTGATGCGGATCATGGATCCTGAAATTCTTTTCCAGGATCTGGAAAGCTTAGGATTCACACCGGCAGACCTGAAAAAATATAAAAAATTGATCACCATGCCCTTTGGTATTGTATTGGTGACTGGTCCCACCGGGTCAGGAAAGTCCACCACCTTGTATTCTTCATTGCGCATGCTCTCTTCGCCTGAAGTGAATATCACCACCATTGAAGATCCCATTGAAATGATCCATGAGGAGTTCAATCAGGTGGGTGTTCAGCCGGCCATTGATGTGACATTCGGATCGGTTTTACGCAATATTATGCGCCAGGATCCGGATATCATCATGGTGGGGGAGATCCGGGATCTTGAAACGGCCCAGGCAGCGGTGCAGGCTGCCCTGACAGGGCATTTAGTTCTGTCCACCCTGCACACGAATGATGCCGTATCCACGGTTTTCAGGCTTTTAGACCTGGGTATCCCCCCCTATCTGATTCATTCCGCCCTGACCGGGGTCGTTGCCCAGCGTCTTGTGCGTAAAATCTGCCCCCATTGCGCCCAGTCCTTTGAAATGGACCGCGGGGAGCTTAAAGATTTAGGTCTTTTTGTACCGGGCGATGGTCCCTTAAAGTTGAAACACGGAAAGGGGTGTATGAAATGCAGAAATACCGGTTACAGCGGCCGGACCGGGATTTATGAAATTCTTGCCTATACCCGGGGGTTAAAGCAGTTGACAACCCGTAACGCAAACCTTGGTGATATGCACCGGACAGCCCGTGAACAGGGCCTGATCCCTTTACAGGAAAACGGCATAAAAAAGATGCTTAAGGGGCATACAACCTACCAGGAGATTTTAAGGGTGACCTGGCAGCAGGCGTGATGCCGGGGAGGGGATCTGTCTTCGGCCCAATTCTATTTTATTAATTGACGATATCGCCGGGGTGAATATCCTGGGTTGACGACAGCAGCATGACCGTGGCACTTGCCGATTCCGTATGAAGAACAATGAGCCTGCCGCTTGTTACCGGTGCGATATTTAACCCTGTTTTGAGATCATGAACTGATTCGGTGGCTTTGCCGCGCTTGATGGTGTAAATATTGCCCGGCTGGATATTATCCTGGGAGCCCTTGTTGATAAAGCCGATACGGTAATCGTTAACCAGAATGTTGTCATCCTCGGAACAGAGCAACACCGCATCTATAGGCTCAGGGTGTTCATCCACCTCAAATGTCGGCTGTCTTGGATAAAAATCCATGATCATATCTCCTGAACCCACATCTCTGTAAGAATTCTTAATCTTGCCCACCGCATATTGGGTATTGACTTCAATAATCTCAAGGTCGGCCTTGACCAAGTGTCTAATGCCTTTGTAACGGCTTGTGCCGATCTTTTGATCCACCTGGGAGGTGGCGTAAATCTGGTACCTGTGTCCGGGAATAAAAGGGGCGCGACCGGTGGGTTGGATGTAAACAATATCATCTGTGGCCATCATGACATTGCCGTCTTTTTCCCGCAATACCGTGCCAAGGGGCGGCACCTGTTTGTCCCTGATAAATCCGGTTCTGTGAATGGCAGGATAATTGAACCGGGTGTCAACCACCATCCGGGCTGGTTTTTCCGGGCTTTGTTTTTTAAATTCAGGTTTGAGATACACCCTGATGGTGTTGCCCGGATAAATCCAGTGGGGATTTTTAATCTCCTTGTTGAGTGACCACAGACCTGGCCAGTCCCATTGGGAATCATAAAATTTTTTGGACAAATCCCAGAGGGTGTCGCCTTTTTTGATGGTGTAGTAAAAGCCTGTATCCTGATTTGTGTCAAAGGTTTCTACTTTTTCCCGGGCACCAACCGGGGAAAGGCAAGTAAAGATGAAAACCGCAATTAGGAACACCAAGGGTGAAAACTCTCTTTCATGAATCGGCATGGAACCTCCAATGATGTGTTGAATCTTGTAAATCTTGACTTTATTTAAACGAATGTTCTATAAATGTCAATATGTGTTGCCTAAGAGCTTGTTTGGTAATTGATGAATCGGCTGCAATCTCATGAAAATGGCCCCAATTCTACCAAATTTTATGCGAATAGTCCGGCTATTAACACAAAATTTGTAACAATTGGTTCTCATTTTCATGAAATTTCGTCTTGATCCCCTAATTATCAAAACAGCTCTAAATCACAGAAAATGGATGCGAAATGACACGGATTGCTGATCTTTTGTTTGAAGTACGAATGCTCAAAGACCTGAATCGGAGCGGATACTCTTTTTTGGGCACGGGAAAGGAAAGTATTGCGGAACATAGTTTTACCACAGCTTTTTTGTGCTTTGTCATGGCCCGTCTTGAACCGGATGTCAATGCTGAAAAGCTTATTTCCATGGCCCTGGTGCATGATACGGCCGAGGCCCGGACAGGGGATTTGAATTACGTCCATAAGCATTATAATACTGTGGATGAATCCAAGGCGGTATTACATCTGATTCAAGGCCTTGACTGGGCAAAGGATATTGCCGAACTGATTGATGAGTTCAACCAGGCAGAAACCATGGAAGCCCGGCTGGCCAATGATGCGGACCAGCTTTCCTTTATCCTTGAACTAAAAAAATTAAAAGATCTTGGCGCCACTTCACCTGAATCCTGGCTCTCCTTTGTGGTGGGCCGCCTTAAGACAGATACGGGGAAACAGCTTGCCCGGGAGATCCTTTGCACACGCTGGGATGAATGGTGGACCCGTGGATATTCGGAATAGACAAGAGACAGGTGTCGTTTAATTTATGGCTTTACGCCTTTCCATTTTATACATCGGTTCCCGGTGTCCCCAGGATTTTGGGTCTGCACATTCCCATCTTTTTCTTGCCTGTGTTGATCGGCCTGATGCGATACAATCCCTGAAACAGCGGCCGGATATTGTGCTGATGGATCCCTTTGCACCTGAGGACAATATTGATCCGGAAAATGTGCGGACGTGGTTTGATGGGCTTGGCGCCTGTCATTTTAAATTTTCTCCGGCTGTTTTTGTTATCGTTCCTGAAGAGACTAAGAAACGTGTCCGATTAAGTCTCATGGCATTGGGTGCTGATCATGTGGTGGACTGGCCTTTGGATATACGGGAGATTGAAGTCAAATCCAAAGGCAGCATGGATAAGCTGCATCTCCAACAGGCGCTGTATTCCAAAACCGCCTCCCTTGAAAAATCCTTTGGATATCTGGACCGGTTTAAACGCGAATTAAAAAAAGTCAAAGATGAATTGCTTGAGGATAAGAGTAACCTGAACACCGCGTTGAAACAGATTCATCAGATGTCCGAAGGGCGCAATCGCTTAAAACAAAACCTTCTGGATATCAAGACACAGATGGCTGGGGATATGGAAGGGTTCGGCCGGATGCTTTATGCGCTGATTCGTCAGCGGGTGGAGCGTAATCGCGGCCATGGAGAGCGTGTGGGAGAGATCGCCTGTTTTATCGCAAAGAAGATGGGATTATCCCAAAAACAGTTGGAGGATCTGTCAAAAGCTGGTATGCTTCACGAAATTGGGCTTCTCTTCCTTTCAAAGGATTATATTTACCCAAAAGAACCTGAAGGGCAAGAGGCGGGAGAATATCCAGACAGCAGCCCCACAGTATATGATCAGGCGATGATGGTGCAGTTTCCGGTTAAAGGTGCTGAACTGCTCAGTCATTGCCGTGGATTTGAGCGGGTAGCGGCGGTTATCCGTTTTTTGAATGAAAATGTGGACGGCACAGGATATCCTGATGGGTTGACATGGCACCATATTCCTTTGGCCTCAAGAATTCTAGCGGCTGCGGATGAGCTTGAAACCCTTCGGGAGAGCAATGTTTCCTTTGGCGTTCAGGCGCTGCTTTCAGAACTTGAGCCTAAAATAGGCAGCCGGCTTGATCCAAAGATCGCCGGATGGCTTGAAAAGTATGCGGTGCTCCATTGGGGCGCAGACACACTTCAGGTGCGTGGTGTCGGTGTGGAACAACTGAAACCGGGAATGATTCTCAGTGCAACACTGTTCACCCAGACCGGTACCAAACTGCTGCCTGCAGGAGAAACTCTGACCCGGCAAGCCATTGATAAAATAATACAATATCACAGGGCATATCCTGTAGAAGAAACTGTTTATATAAAGGTCTGAACCAAATGGATATTTCTTCAGTCATCGGTGTTGTTTCCGGGATTGGGTTCATTCTGGGTACCATTCTTTTGGGCGGTCCCATCGGTATGTTCATCAATATCCCCTCTATCCTTATTGTCGTGGGCGGTACCATTGCTGCAACCATGATTGGTTTTCCTTTGGGTGATGTGATCGGCATCGTTAAAACCGCTATCAAGGTGTTCATGTTCAAAATTGAAAAAGCCGAGGATATCATTGCCAATCTCACGGAAATATCCAATAAGGCCAGAAAAGGGGGGTTGCTGTCCATTGAAAGTGACATCCAGAGTGCTTCGGATCCCTATCTGGCCCAGGCCCTGCAGATGACCGTGGACGGGGTGAAGACCGAAGATATCGGGCAGATCATGGAAAAGAAGATGGAATTGACCAAAAAGAGTCTGGAGACCGGGTCAAATATTTTTGCCGCCATGGCAGCCTATGCACCGGCATTCGGCATGATCGGCACACTGATCGGCCTTGTGCAGATGCTGGCCAATCTGGATGACCCGTCAACCATTGGTCCCAAAATGGCTGTTGCCATGATCACGACATTTTACGGGGCTATCATGGCTAACCTGTTTTTTATTCCCATGAGCGATAAGCTCAAAGGTCGCACCGAAGAGGAAATTACCAACATGAGTATTGTTTACGAGGGCATTTTATCCATCCGGGAAGGGGAACATCCCAAGCTTATGGAAGACAAGCTCAAGGTCTATCTGGGGGATGCAGCCAAGGAAGAAAAGAAGTAATCCATGGTTTGGGTAAAAGGATATAGGCATGGCTGAAAACGACGAAGATTCCGGTAGCGGAAAACAAAAGGTTGTTAAGGAAGAGATTATCAATGTCACCGAAGGTGCGCCCGCATGGATGGCAACCTTTGCGGATCTGGTAACGCTTCTGATGTGCTTTTTTGTTCTTTTATTCGCCATGAGTACCACCCAGCAGGAGACCTACAAAGAACTGGTCAAATCCCTGAGAAGTGCTTTGGGGGCTCAGGCCGTACCTGAATCCGGTACCCGGGAGGGATTGATCATGCGTCCGGTACCTTCGGACAAAACCGAGCAGCCCCCCTCCGTTGATGAACTTGGCGGCATGATTGAAAAGGAGATGGATGATATTGTTTCTGAGATCAGGGAGCTGGTCCTTTTCAATAAACTGGGCGGAGAGGTCAGTGTTACAAAAACCGAGGTCGGTGTGGTCATCACCATGTCCGATCTGCTGCTTTTTCCGGCAGGCGGCACCCGGCTATCCCCCAAGGGGCTGGAGATTCTTGACAAAGTGGCCACGGTCCTGTCACGGCTTGCCTACCATGTAAAGATCCGTGGGCATACCGATTCAGAGCCCATTACGTCACCCATTTATCCATCGAACTGGGAACTGTCTTCGGCCAGGGCGTCTACGGTTGCGCGCCTGCTGGTCGCAAACGGGGTGTCGCCTTTTTATATTTCCGCCGAAGGCTATGCTCAGTATCATCCCGTGGCTACCAATGATACGGCCCAGGGCCGGGCCCGGAACCGCCGGGTGGAAATTGTTTATGAGCGTGACAATATTGCCCGCCAGTTTGAAGGCATGTATGAAAAATAATAAAAACGCTGAAAATTTAAACAGGCGCTAACGGTTGAAAGCCTGATCACGTTTTTCTTTTTCCATGGCAGCTATGCGTGAAATATCCCTGGGTGGGACGCCTTTTATACCTGGAAAGATAGGATGGAAGGGTCAGGACGGCGATGGTCGATAAAACAGGACTATTGCCGAAAAGCTCGGTCTGCAACGAAAGGATTTATCTCGGTTGCAAATAATCTTCGTGGTTTTGGCCTCAGTCTCTACAGCGGAATTGACAAAGTTCTTCAGCTCTACAAAGATGAAGAAATAAGTGAAGAAAGTTTGATGGTGCTTGGTTTTCTGGGGCAATCTACCTTTTTTAACTTAATTTGGGCGCTGGCAGGTTACCAGAGATGAATTAATGCGGCTAGAATATGGTGAAACTGTCATTGGGAATCAGTCAGAGTCCCTGGAAGCACTTTTTAAAGCGTTATTTTAAACGATTGTAACAATAGCAGAAAGGACACATTATCCATATGAGAGAAAATCAGCAGATGCCAATTAAACAACTCATTGTGACTTTCATATGAGAAAACGAATGCAGACTAAATTGATCTCACTAAATTTAAATAAAATATGCCGTTTCATGCTGATTCTGCTCGCATTTACCATTCCTGTATCCACGGCCGCAACCTATGTAGTTTTAGGGCTTTTCCTGTTGTTCTGGATTCTGGACAACTTTAAAAACCCATTAAAAGAATTGACAATTATCATAAAATACAATCCTGTAGCCATGGCTGGTTGTATATTTTTCCTGATTCATCTGGCAGGACTTTTATATACCCATACAAACCAGGAAAAAGTACTTGAGAGCATCCAAAACGGCGGTAAGTTCCTATTCATAGCCATGTCTATGATATATCTAAAAAAAGAAAAAAATGCCCGGGCTGTTTTGATATCATTTATCAGTGCCATGGGATTCGTTCTTGTTCTCTCGTACCTGATACGCATGGAGATGGTACCGGGATTTATACCTGTCAAAGGTAACCCGCTTGACTGTTATGTTTTCCACGACCACATCAAACACAATACATTCATGGCATTTACCGTATTTGTTGCGGCAGTCCTGGCCAGATCAGCTAAAACATTTAGAGCACGAATTCTATGGGCAGGATTCAGCTTTCTTTCCTTAGTCAATGTATTATTTATGGTAGGCGGACGTACCGGCCACCTGATTATCCTTGTCCTTCTTGTGTACTATTTTTTTTCATGGAGCAGCCGGAACAGCCTTGTAGTCTTCTTTATCCTCTGTATCTGCATAGGGCTTTTTTTATGGTGCTATCCATCAAATCCATTGCTGAAAAGAGCCCGTATCACAGTCAATGAAATAAAGGCATGGAATTATGGAGAGCCGGTGAGTCGACCCTCCTCTATCGGCCTGCGCCTTGAATTCTACACAAACTCACTTAAACTCATAAAAAAAAGTCCTTTCATCGGCACAGGCACAGGAAGCTTTCAAACCGCCTATTCTGATTTGGTAAAAGGCACCCGGTTCAATCAATCAGACAACCCCCATAACGATTATTTAATGGTTGGCGTGCAGTTTGGCCTGGTGGGCATATTGATTCTTCTCTGGTTTTTCATCACCCAATGGTGGCGTGCTGGTTTTTTTCAAAAAAATGAAAGCACACTGCTTGGCCGGGGCCTTGTCTTAACCATCATGACGTCCTGTATGGTAGCGTCTCCGCTCCAGGACAGCGCTGAAGGTTGGTTTTTTGCCTTAATGAGTGCCGCCTTGTTTGTATCGCCAATACGTCCTTTTGACTAAGAGCTTGTTTGGTAATTGATGAATCGGCTGCAATCTCATGAAAATGCCCCTAATTACCAAACAATCTCTAAGACCCATGGCCTGACAGTACTATACACCTGCCTTAATAGAGCCATATCCATCAACATAGGCCCGCCATGAACCATCGGGTAATTGGGTTGCATCAACAGTATGCATACCATGACTGTTCCAACCCGCCCCCGACGCATCAAGAATAGGGTCTGTAATGGGTTCTTCCTGGTAGTCTTCGGTCGTTAATGTGATCACCCTGAAGCCCCAGACTTTGCTGCCATATATCGGCAAGGTATCCTGGGCAAAACGAACCGGATTCGTTTTGTACAAAATGACCCGTCCTGCAGGTCGTGCATAATGGGGGTCTTTTTTACGTATGGGACTTTTCCGATGTTGTTTATAGGGTCCTTTTAGATGCGGGGAAAAATACAGCCGAAGGGTTGAATTGCCTGAGTCTGTAAACAACCACCACATGTTATTATAAAAAAAAAGAGTGTTGTCGGCAAAACGTTTGCCTTTCAATAATATGGTGTCCAGTTCCCAGTGGAAAGGGAATGAGACGGCCCGATACAGACGAACCTGCCTGTACTGTCTTGATTCAGGAATAAGATAAAATTGGTTTTCATGGGTGAAAACATAAGGATAAGAAAGATGAAACGGCTCGCTAAGAACCACTTTTTCATACTGCCAGGTTTGCCCATTCTCACTGCTTGCCATGGCTATTTTCCCTTTGAACCCATTGTTGGTTTTTACCTCAGCTTCAAAAAAAAGGTAATAGCGCCCCTCACATCGGACCCCAAAAGGATCTGCGACAAGTCTTGCCTTAGCATCGGATACATCACAGGGAGAGATGATGGGATTGGTTATTTTATCAGGCGGTTGTAAAGTAAAGGGGGAAACACCCTCATAAATGCCGATGGACCATTGGCATTCAGTGGGGGGTGTTTGTGGAGCCCATTTTTTTTTATGGGCGAATAACCTATGGATCTTGATCATAAGTGTCTGTACCATAATTTTTAGAACTGTTTGATAATCAGGGGAAAGCGTTTAAATATTATGATCACGCATCAATAGTGTGCTTACCAAAAATTCAAAACAGCCTCACCCTTGGAGAACACCCTCAATCAAAAGCCGTCGCCAGGGGCCGTATAAACGAGAATCAATAGATCGGTCTGATGACAAACGGCTTAGTAACGGCCTGCTTAAATTTTTTATAATGACACCTTTTTGCATAACCCCAATTATTTTTTTTAAATTTTTCTTTTTGAATGATGTCCATCTGGGCCAATTTATGAATCGCTGTTTTTAGTTGCGCCACACTCCCATGTTCAAATACAAGCCCAAGTTCATACTGCTTTACACGAAACCCCACCAGATCGAAATCACTTGCGATTACCGGTTTTCCTGCTGCACAGGCCCTGGGCAAAACACCGCTTGAACCCATGTGATGCACATAGGGCAACAACACCGCATCAGATGCGCAAAAGCAGAATTTTTCTTCCGTATCACTGACATACCGATTCAATATTTTTGCTTTGCCCTGCGCTTCCAATTTGTATAACAGTCTTTCAAATTTTGATGGAATGGACAACTTTCCTGCGCAAAGCAAGAAAACATCAGATGAATCCGGCAAATTTTTCATTGCGTTTGCCACATGATGCAATCCTTTTCTTTTTGTTCCGATACCAAATTGAAGGACAATAAATTTATTGGGCGGCAGATTAAGACAGGATCTTGCATCTTTTTGATCAATTGCAAAATTTCCATCCCAGGGATCGGGTAGAAAGTTAAAATTAATATCAGGAAACTTTTTTGAGACATCCTCTATTCGCTGTTCATCCATTAAAAAAATATTCTTAAACCAACGGTTTTGGTACAATCTTTTAAAACCAGCTGATTTAATGGAATTGGACAGGGTCTTTTTTTCAAACAAAAACCTGGGCCGAAAATAAATTCCTGACAAAAGCCCCTTAATATTTCGAGGGGGATACCTTCCCATGGCAGCCTGTCTCAGACAATTTGATGCGAACAGATCCAGTTCATTAAAAAAAATATGAGAAAACCCATACTCTTTTTGAGCCAGGGACACACTTTTCAGACAGGAATTTCCATGATACCTGCCGTTTTCATTAAATGCACAAATCCGTTGAATATCCTTTAACCGATCTTGGAGAACATTATGAATTTTTGACGCATGCTGGGGCCTGAAATCGGCCATCAGCGTCACTTTAAAATTCTGACTTAAAAACGCATCTGTAATATAACGAATCCATGTTAAGTGATGGCCTTCAACTTGGGGGTCTACAATCAAAACAGATTGGGAAGGTGACGGGGGAGCATCCCCGAAAAGGGCTTTATCTTCTTTATTCATAACGGATATCGTTTTATTTCTGCTTTAAGTGAAGCTTGGCGTATTTATAAAAGGTACTTTCAAAACTGCTAAGAGAAATAATAAATCCTGGCCAACCGTCCAGGCAGCCCAGTTTCAGAATATACATGCTGAACCAGGCCCAGACCCCATGGGCAAGAGCATTGAAGATCCCTGATCTTTGATTTGCTGCATCAAGCTTTTGGGCACCCAGGGTGGAATACCGGTTCATTTTTCTAAACATCTCTTCAAGATCCTTAAACGGAATCTGAAAAATAGATGAGCTTAAATAACCGCATTTCCTGTCACTGAGCACTTCATACCTTTCATGCACCGCGTCGGGCATAAACTTTAATGCGCCTTTTCTGAACAGTTGGGGCTGGCGGAAATCCGGATAAAATCCTGCATGCCGGATCCACTTTCCCATAAAATAATTCCGGCGGGGAACATAGTAAGCATCCAGACTGTCCGGATCATTGATGATTTGAAGAATCTCTTGTTTTGCGTCCTGGGTGCACCGTTCATCCGCATCCAGGCTAAACACCCAGTTGTGGCTGCACGCATTGATGGCATCGTTCCTGAGCTGACCAAACCCCTCAAAGGGGATTTGAACCACCCTGGCCCCGTAATCCTGGGCAATTTTTGCCGTGTCATCGGTGCTGAACGAATCCGCCACCACCACCTCATCTGCCCAGACCACGCTTTTTAATGCATCTTCAATTTTATCGGCTTCATTATACGCGATGATATAAACAGACAACTTTCCGGCTGAAAAGGGACTCATACTGTGCTTTCCTTTATTTTCAATCCATACTGTATTTGATCAAACACCTGGGTCACGGTCAGTTCTTCCATGCACCTGTAGCGGCGGCATGGGGTATGGGCGTAACAAGGGGAACAGTCAAGTTTTTTTTGAATCACGGTGTGGATAGTGCCATAGGGGCCGGTCCGGACCGGATTGGCCGGTCCGAATATGGCAAAGACCGGGATACCCAGGGCTGCGGCAATATGCATGGGGCCGGTATCATTACAGATAAAGTATTTCGCATTTCCGATGACAGGCAAAAGATCTTTAAGATTCGTTTTTCCGGCAAGGGACACGGCGTTTCCCTGGGATGATTCCACCACTTCCTGTGCAATATCCGCTTCCGGTGCAGAGGCAATGACCACCACCGGCAGGTCCAGCATGGATGCAAGGGCCCCATATTTAGAAGCAGGCCACCGGTTGGCTGGTTTTCCGGCAGAGGGACAGATAATAACGTAGTCTTCCGGCAGTTCTTTCATCACATCAGGAGCAGGATTATGGGGCGCAAAAGGATACTCAACCTTATCAACGGCGCAACCCATGAAGCGGGCAATTTCAAGATACCGGTCAATGGCATGGATCTTCATGGACCCATGAATCTTATGGGTATAAAATAAAGGGCTGCCCTCATCCGAGGAGTCAAACCCCAGGCGGACAGGGGCCTTGGAAAACGCTGAGATCACACCGGAACGAAACAGCCCGGACAGATCAATGCATACATCATAGTGCTGTTCTGCCAGTCCCTGCCGCAAAGCGTTGATCTCCTTTAGTGTCAGCCTGAGCTGGCTGAGCTTTTTCCACTGGTCTTTTTTGATCACCCACAGGCGGTTGATCATGGGGTGGCCTTCCAAAAAGGTATGCAGTCCATGGGCCACCACCCAGTCGATCCGGGCCCATGGAAACCTTTTTTTCAATACATGAAGAAACGGCATGGAATGAACAATATCCCCCAGGGCACTGGGCTTGACAATCAGAATCCGGTTAACCCGGTCAAATACCCCCCTTTGGGCATCAGCCATTGAACCCCTCCTTTCCCAGAAAAGCGTTGCAGGCTGACATCACCATCTCCACGGTGATTTTATCCATGCATTTATGGTCAGTTGGGCAATCTTTTTTCAGACAGGGCGCACAGGGAACCGGATCTCTGACCATCACACTGTTTTTATTTGCAGGGGCTGTGGCAATAGGGTCGGTGGAACCGATCACAGCCACCTGGTTTACATGTTGGGCTGCTGCGACATGCATCAGGCCGGAATCATTGGTGACAAAAAGGTCCAACGCCCCGATCAGGGCAAAAGCTTTGGACAGGTTGGTGCGTCCGGCCATGTTGATGCAGGCCCCGTTGGCCATGGCACAGATCTCATCCCCAAGTTCGCGTTCTGCGGGCCCGCCAAAAATAATGATCCGGGTCTGGTGCTGCGCTGCCAAGTTTCTGGCAAGTTGCGCATACCGTTCAGGGAACCAGCGTTTGGCCGTTCCCCCGGTGGACCCAGGGTTAATGCCGATCACCGGTCGGCCGGAACCCGATAACGCCTGTTCATTAAGAAAATACCGGCTCCATTCCCTGTCCCGGCGACCGGGGTAAAGCTCCAGGTCCCTGCCGGCAGTGTCAAGGCCGGCCAAGCTTAAAAGGGCCAGATAATAATCAATGAGATGGCCTTTTTTCAAAACAGGGTCCATCCTGATGCACCGGTTGAGCAGCAGCCTGCGGCCGTCGGTGTTGTACCCTAGACGCTCGGGAATTCGGGCCAGGAACGCCAACAATGCAGCCTCAAAAGCATTCTGCATCAGGATGGCCAAATCAAACTGTTGCGCCTGCAGGTCTTTGGCCAGCCTGAGGGTTCCCAAACCCATTTTGTGGCGTCCCTCATTTTCATACACCATGATCCGGTCAACATGGGGGTTGTTCTGATACACCGGCACCACCCAGGGCTTTGCCAGTACTGTGATACCGGCCCTGGGGAAATTTTTGCGCACGGCCCGGACCACCGGGGTGGTCATGACGGCATCCCCCACCCAGTTGGCGGCCCGGATCAGAATGCGCCCCCGGTCGTTCTTTTTTAATCGAATTTTAGTCATTGGATTTTGGCCAGAGGCAGTAATTGGGGGTTTTCCAGCGGTTGTGAACCCAGAAATACTGGTCTGGATGTTTTCTGACCAGGGACTCAATAACCGCGGTATAATTCTGGGTATTGATTTCAATATCTTTGATGGGATCCCCGGTTTCCACCAGCGGGATTTCAGGCAGGAACGCCACGGTGAAATGCCGGTTTTTACGCACCGTATACACGGGCACTACAGGTGAACTGGTTTTCAGTGCCAGCTTGGCAAAGCCTCTGTGGGTACAGGCAGGTGCCCCAAAAAAATCCACAAAGGGCCCCATATACCAGTCCACACTTTGATCCAGAAAAGAGCCTAAAATTTCTCCACGTTTCAATATGGCCTCAGCCCTTTTAGAGCTCTTTCCTTTAGGGATCACTTCCAGGTTAAACCGGCTGCGTCCTTCTCTGATCAACCGATCCAGGGGCGCAAAATCCAGTCTGCGGTAGATGGCGTACCCCTTGACCCCCAACGGCTCAATGCCTGCGATGAGCATTTCAAAATTACCCAGATGGCATAAAAGGCAGATCACCCCTTTGCCTTTGGCATGCGCCTGCTGTATATTTTCCAGCCCTTCAATCCTGAAGTGGCGTAAAAAAGCAGGCCTAAAAGGCGGGCACAAAAATCGGCCAGCCATATGGGCAGCCTGCCCAGGAGCATTATCAAAAGACGCAATAACTGATAAATCTGATCATCATTCATACATCAATACCAACATAGATTGTCATGGAAGCCCTGACCCTGCGCCCTGCACCACGATGTTGTCCAAAATAAATTTTTCAAAGTCCTGGGGATGGGTAAAGCGCAACCGGACACCCATAACAACCACCGTCACATCCCTGAACCATGCCGGATTTAACTTTACCCAATCTTTCTGGGTTGTCAGGATAAAATCAAGGTTCAACGCCTTGGCCTGGGCCAGAATCCGTTTAAAATCAGGCTCGTTATACCGGTAATGGTCGCAAAATTCAAGGTGACCGGCAATGTTTACCCCCAGATCCTGCACCGATTGTGCAAAGGAGGCGTTTTCCGAAGGACACCGGGTAAACACAATGGCATCAATTCTATCCTTTGCCATACAAAGGGTTTCACGCAACCGCCCTGCCGGAAGCATATACCCATTTCCCAAAGGTTGTCTGTGGTCCAGAAGAACCAGATTCACGTTTCGTCTCAATTTCAGGTGCTGGAATCCGTCATCAAGAATCACCACATCAGGTGCAAAGTTTTCGATGGCCATAAGACCCGCCTTATACCGATCCTTGCCCGCTACGACGGGAAAGGCTTTTTCCATGGCCATCATATAAGGCTCATCACCGCAGGTCTTTGCATTCAGAAAAACATCCCGGCCGTTGGATACCACAGCAACTTCGTTTTTAAGTGTTCCTCTGTAGCCCCGGCTGATCACCACGGGACGCCATCCGTTTTCCACCAGCATCTTGGCCAGCCAAATCGCCATGGGTGTTTTACCGGACCCACCCACAGCCAGGTTACCGATGGAAATCACAGGGCAGTCAAGCCGTCTGGATTTCAGAATGTTGTTCGCATACATCGCATAACGCAGTTTCACTCCGGTTTTGTAGATGTCTGCACAGCCGGCCAGGATCTGATCAAAGGAAAACGGCGCAAAGGGGCCTGGGGTTTCCATGGTTTTTAATACCCGTTTTTCTATCCGGTTCAGCCAGGATTTAATCAAGAAAAATCTCCATACCGCTTAAACAGGCATTTAAGGCCCCTGCGTTCTTTTTAAAGATCTGCCGGGCATTGTACCCGGTGCGGGTCCGCTGATCCGGATTGCGCAGCATCTGTTCCAGTGCATTGGCCAGCGCTTTTTCGTTTTCAACCTGGATACCGCCGTTGCCCTGGACAAACAACTGGGCCATTTCACGAAAGTCGGTCATATGGGGTCCGAAAACCACTGGTTTGCCAAACATGGCCGGTTCCAGAAGGTTATGCCCACCTTTGGGCACAAGGGATCCTCCCACAAAGGCAAACACACAGACCGCATAGGCCTTGGCCAGAATGCCAATGGTGTTGAGAAACATGATATCTGCACCTAGCTTGTTTTCAAGGGGGTCCAGGTAAGATGCAACCCTGAATCCCGCCAGGGGTAATTCCCTGGGTAAGGCCGCACACCTGGCGGGATTCCGGGGCGCAATGACAAGTTTGAGTGCAGGATCTGTTTGTCTTGCCTGGATAAATGCCCGGACCACCATGGGCTCTTCACCGGCATGGGTGGAACCGGCAATCATTATCCGGTCATCTGTGTAAAACCCCAGATCCCGGACAAGATCTGAGATCTCTTCCCGGGACAATTCAGGACAGGGCTGATCAAATTTGATATTTCCGGTAACCTGGATACGGTTCACGGCCACGCCAAGCTGTTCAAACCCCAAAGCATCCTGCCGGGTCTGGGCCATAACAGATGAAAGTTTTGAAAAAAACAGATTGGCAAAGGGCCCCATGTAGCGGTAACCTTTTAAGGATTTTGGTGACAACCGGGCATTCACAAGGACCACCGGAATTGCCCGTTTCGCCATGACAGACAAAAATCCGGGCCACAGATCCGTTTCCACCAGGCAGATGAGATCCGGTGAAATGCGCCCGACAACCCACCTGACTGAAAACCAGAGATCAAAGGGGAAATATCCCATCTGCGTGACCGGGGAACCGGCCCGGCCCGGGGGCATCAGATCAAGGGCCCGCTCAAAGCCGGTTTTGGTGGATGCGGTAAAAATAATGTGGTGGGCCGGGTATTTTTTTTTTAAGGCCGTGACCAGGGGCAGGCTTGAGTTCACTTCCCCCACAGACAGTGCATGGACCCAGATTCTATGGGTATTGGCCTCTTTTTCAGAAATCCCGGTAAACAGCCCCAGGCGTTGTAATAGATTGGCCCGCCGTTTGGCTGAACAGATCCAGATAACAGGTAAAAAAGGCAGACAGACCCCAAATACCACCAGGGTGATGATATGGTAAAAAAAAATCATGACACCGTCATCATTCCGTCTGGATCAGATAAATAGCCCCCAGGCATAGAAACACCAGGTTGCCCAACCAGGCGGCCACCACCGGCGGCAGAATCTTTGCATAGCCCAGCGAGGCCGTAAACCCGAATACAAACCAGTACAGGAAGCAAAATCCGACCCCCACGGCAATGCCCACGGGCAGGTTTGTCTTCACAAATCCCCGCATGCCCGTGGCAGAACCTGTCAGCGCCATAATCACGCAAATAAAGGGAAAGGCAAGTTTGCCATGCATATCCACCTTATACGTGGTGACGTCATATCCTTCAGCCGTGACTTTTTTTACATACCTTCGAAGCTCGGTAAAACTCATTTCGTTGGTCTTCTGGGCCATACGGCCAAGGTCGCCGGGGTTCAGGTCAAGGGTGAGGGGCTTTGTGGGCCTGGTGGTCACACGATAGTCATCAAGTTCAGGGTCATACACCTGTTCGGTGACATTTTCCAGAATCCATTGGCCGTTGTCATAGAAACCTTTTGCCGCATCAATACGCGAGACGATCTTGAAGCCTGCCCCCATGGTGGTGCATGTGACGCCGGCCACCGTCTTTTGAGCCGGATCAAAAAAATTAATATGCACCAGGGTGTTATCCGAACGAATCCAGATGTCTTTTCGACTGTGAACAACCCCTTTGTCCCCAACCATCTCATGGTAACGGATGTGGTTGGAACGTGCCATGGACAAGGGAATCAGGGTTTCACCCAGAAACAGCATCAACAGCGCCAGAAAACAACCCGCCCAAATGGCCGGCTTGACCAGAAAATAAACAGAGATGCCCGAAGATTTTAAGGCTGTGAGTTCTTCGTTCCGGTTCATGAGACCAAACACGCAAATCACGGCAAGAAGCAGCCCTGCCGGCGTGAGCTGAACAAACATATACGGCAGTTTAAGCACTACATACCAAAGCCCCCGGGTTAAACTGACTTCGTATTCAAGAATTCTATCCATATGAGACAGGTAATCAATAAACACAAACAATACCATAACCAAGGCCTGGATAATAATGAAGATCCTGATAAACTCTTTAAGCCAGTATTTGTGCAGGCACCTGATCACGATTTTGTCCTTTTCCTGAAACGGCTTGCAACAGCTGCCGGAAAATCTTGAATCCAAAGGGGCAGATGTACGGGCCGCTCCCTGGCATTACGGATCAAAAGAAAAATACCTGCTCCTGCCATGACCGCATTGGGAAGCCACATGGCAATACCCGGTGGATAACGGCCAGCCTCGCCCCCGGACCACCCAAAGGCCAGCAGCAGATAGTACAGCAGAAAAAAACCGATACCCATCCCAAACCCATTTGATTTTCTTAACGAGGAGGACTGAATCCCCAAAGGGAACGCCAACACCCCTAAGGCAAGACACGCAAAGGGAATGGAAAATTTTTCATGCAATACCAGGCGTGCCTTTCTGTCCAGTTCAGGGTTTTGAAAACCGATCCGGATACGCTGGACCAGTTCATGCAGACTCATTTCATCAAAATCCTTGTTCACTGCTGTGGGGTTGTTTTGCTGCATGGCACTAAGGTCAATATTGATATCATAGTGCCCAAAATTGATATGGGTCACGGAATGATCCTGGACATTGACCTGGTTAATCATCCCATCATACAGACGGATGGTGTATACATCCTGGTTTTCCTGGCGCACCAGGCGTCCCCGGGGTGCCGTTGAGATAGAGACCATATCAGCAGTCCTGCGGTCTTCGATGAACACGTCCGTCAAATCCCGGGTGCCCATATCCACATGGGCCACATAAATCATGATCCCGTCAAGCTGACTGTTGAACTGGCGCTCCTGCAGTGCTGCGTCAATACTTGATCTGGCAAGCGCTATGGTTTTCATCTTCAAGGCCAGTTTGCCCTTGGGAATCCCATAAACCGTCACCCACATGGTGATTAGAAGGGTAATCATGCTGAATATGATAACCGGCGGCAAAAGTTTATACAAAGACATTCCCGCCCCTTTCAGGGCAATGATCTCATTTTCCCCTGACATACGCATGATGGTCAAAAGTACTGCTATCATGGCAGACATGGGAATGGTAAACTCCATGAATCGCGGAAGGGTATAAGATATCAGAAGCAGGATATCCGTAAGACTGGAATTGTAGTTCATCACCATATTGGTGATATCCGGAATCCGGGTCATCAAAAACACTGAGGTTAAGAAAAAGGTGCTTATGGCAAACGGCGGGATAAACTCAAAAAAAAAATAGGTGCCCATACAAATCTCACTGATAGACAAATAGCTAATAATTTTAGAATGATACACAATTTAACTCAAAATAACAATAAAATAAAAATCAGGAAACGTTAGATTTCAGTCAGACAAACCCCTTTTCACTGATCAGCAATAAAATCTGTTGAACCGCCTCATCCGGGGTCAGGCCCATGATCAGAATTAAAGCTCCCAAAGCTGCGCCGGATTTTAAGTCGCCATCAAGGCACGCCAATGGATGCATATTGGTTATATGTGTCCTTTAGCGTAACGCCGAGGGTGACTTAAAAGACAAGTAGATGGGCGATTTTATTTTGATCATGGGCCTTAAGTGCGATATGGTGTTCCTGGTCCACCAGGAGATTGACAAGAGATATGTCTTGGGACATGCAACTATCCTTTATACTGATAACCGTCTTTATTTTTTGGGGAAAACCGAGTCACCCAGCAGAATATTTCGTGTATCTATAGAGCAAATGAAGTCAGACTGTCAAGATTACGTTATGTTTGAACGACTATAGGTGTCTATCCAGCCCCTATCGAGAATTATAACATTCTATGATCGACAGCCTGCCGGGTAACGGAAAAGGCCGGAAAACCTGTCAAGGTTACCGGCCTGTACAACATTTGGTCAATAGGTATGATTATTTCATCAACACTTTATGACTGTTAATCAGGGTGTCCACTACGTCAGGATCTGACAGGGTGGATATATCCCCAAGCTGATCATACTCATCCGTTGCGATCTTCCTTAAGATACGCCTCATGATCTTGCCGGACCGGGTCTTGGGCAGATCCGAAGCCAAATTGATGATATCCGGTGTGGCAATGGGCCCGATTTCAGTTCTCACATGTTTTTTCAGGTCAGCAATCAGTTCATCGGACGGGGATGCGCCGATATTCAGGGTAACAAACGCATAAATCCCCTGTCCTTTGATATCATGGGGGAACCCAATGACTGCGGCTTCAGCCACATCAGTATGGCTGGCCAGGGCCGCTTCCACTTCTGCTGTGCTCATGCGGTGTCCGGACACATTGATCACGTCATCCACACGGCCTGTGATCCAGATATAGCCATCCTCATCCCTGCGGCAGCCGTCTCCTGCAAAATAATATCCGTCAAACATCTGAAAATAGGTCATTTCAAACCGGTCATGGTTGTTATAAACCGTGCGCATCTGACCGGGCCAGGGCTCCTTGACCGCAAGGATTCCGTCACAGGGCCCTTCCAACTCTTTGCCATCTTCACTGAGTACCACCGGTTGCACAGAGAAAAACGGCAGTGTGGCAGAGCCCGGCTTCTGGCCAATGGCATAGGGTAAAGGAGAAATCATGATACCGCCGGTCTCTGTCTGCCACCAGGTATCTACAATGGGGCACTGGCCCTTTCCCACATGTTTATGGTACCACTGCCACGCCTCGGGGTTGATGGGCTCGCCCACGGATCCCAAAACCCGCAGAGAGGAAAGATCATACTGCGCCACCCATTTCTCCCCCTGGGCCATGAGCGCCCGGATGGCAGTGGGGGCGGTGTAAAACTGGTTGACCTTCCATTTATCCACAACGGCCCAGAATCTGCCGGGATCCGGATAGGAGGGTATGCCTTCAAATATAATGGATGTAGCCCCCTGGGAAAGCGGACCGTAAACAATATAGGAATGCCCCGTAATCCAGCCAATATCTGCCGTACACCAGTAGACATCGCCTTCATGGTAATCAAATATGTATTTAAAAGTGGTTCCGGTATACACCATATAGCCACCGACATTGTGCTGAACCCCCTTGGGCGTCCCTGTGGAGCCTGATGTATAAAGGATGAACAGCGGATCTTCGGCATCCATCCATTCCACAGGACACTGCGCACTCTGGGCCTGGACAGCGTCGTGCCACCAGACATCCCGCTTCTCTACCATATTGATATCAGAACCGGTCCGTTTGACCACAAAACAGGTATCAACGGTATGGTCCTGCTCTTCGCACATCCCAAGGGCCTGGTCTGCATTGCCTTTGAGGGGAACGGACTTGGCCCCGCGCATGACACCATCCGATGTCACCAGAACCTTACAAAGACTGTCCATGATCCGGTTGGCCAGGGCCTCGGAAGAAAAGCCTCCGAATACAATGGAATGAATGGCCCCGATTCTGGCGCAGGCCATCATGGTGATGGCCAGTTCCGGGATCATCGGCAGGTATATGGCCACACGATCGCCCTTGCCCACCCCGCTTGCTTTCAGGGCATTGGCAAAGCGGCACACTTTTTCATGGAGTTCACGATAGGTGATGACCATATCCTCACCCGGACTGTTTCCCTCCCAGATTAAAGCAACCTGGTCACCCCGGCTATCCAGATGACGATCCAGACAATTATAGGTAATATTGGTCCTGGCATTTTTAAACCATTCAATGCACACCGGCCCCTTGGAGATGCTGTAGTTAAAATCCCGGACCTTGTCCCATTTTTTTTCCCAGTAAAAGGTGTCTGCAATGTCACCCCAGAACCCTTCAGGATCTTCCACGGATTTTTTGTACATGGCCTTATACTCGTCCATGGATTTAATCCAGGCATTTTCACGAAATGTATCCGGCGCATGAAAGATGTTCTCGCTCATATCAAGGATCTCCTTTTTTTAATAAGTTCTTTTAAATCATTTATCACCGGAAACATAAGCAAATTTTATACCGAAGACGAGCAATGGTCATAACAGATTGATAATAAATACAATATTAAAAACATTAGATTTGTTCAACCAAAGATTAACTACAACAAAAGTTGTTAAGTTTTTTTACGTAAAATTAAAAAGATTATTCAAAACAGGAAGATAGGCTAACCTACAACAAATATTGTAAATACAATTAAATTGTAGGCAGGCCCGCCTATCTCTGTTCACGTAATTTTTTCAGGCGCTTGCTCAGCGCCTGCTGGGAAATCCCCAGAATTCTGGCTGCAGCAGACTGGTTTCCTCCTGCGTGGGCCATGGCTTTTTCCACCAGCGCATTGGCGGCTTGCTTCAAAGTCGGAAGTTCCGAATTTGAGGAGATAAATGCCCCTGGCCCATGATCGGCATGGGTGGAAATATTGAACAGATCAGAAGAGATGGGCCCTGCCTGATATTTGGACATGGCGTCGTAAACCATGGATTTCAACTCCCTGACATTTCCCTTGAACGGATATGTTTCCATGGTTTCAATAAGACTTTTCGGAATATCAGGCACGGGTTTGTCCAGTTCATCGGCAGCCTGGCAGATAAACCGGTCCAGGAGCAGTGGAATATCCAAAGGACGTTCCCGCAGCGGCGGTATGGTCAGCGTATGCGTGGAAAGGCGGTAAATCAGATCCTTTCTGAATTTGCCCTGCTTTTCAAGCGCCCACAGATCCTGGTTGGTGGACGCAATGATCCGGGTATCTGAATGCCGGGTAATATCCGAGCCCAGTGCCAGATAATCACCTTCCTGAAGCAACCTGAGCAGCTTGACCTGGGAGGACAATGCCAGATCACCGATCTCATCCAGCATCAACGTTCCCCCGGACGCTTTAAGAATCAACCCAAGCCGGACGTTCCGGGCGCTGGTAAATGCCCCAGGCACATGACCGAACAAGGTATCTGAAAACATATTATCATCCAGTCCCGCCACATTGACCTTAACCAATTTTCCTTTGCGCCCGCTTAAGTTGTGAATGCACTGGCTGATCAATTCCTTGCCCACCCCTGTTTCCCCAAAAATCAGCACCGGCTGGGGGGAGGGCGCCACAGCTTCCACATAATGAAAAATGGCATGCATCTGACTGTCCTGGGTAATGATGGCATTGAAAGCTGAAGGTTTTTTTATCTGGGCAAATAACTCCTGGGGCAACGGCGTTGAAAGCAGCCCCGGGGCAGGCCCGCCATCAAGGGCCTGTTTCACCGACTTGACCAGACGATCCGGATCGGCAGGCTTAAGGATATAATCCATGGCTCCCATCTTCATGCATTTAACAGCCGTATCCACCTCACTATTCCCTGTAAGCACAATCACAGGTATTCTTGGCCAGGTTTTACGGATACTTTTCAACAGGTGGCTGCCGCTGATATGGGGCAAATTCAAATCCAGAATGACCAGCCCGGGAATCCTTCGTTCCATGGTCCTGAGCACATCCCTTGAATCCTGAATTGCAATGATATTGTCAAAGCCGGCCATCCGCAGAGCAGTTTCTATGCCAGTAAGGAGCTTTGGATTGTTGTCCACCAGAAATATGGGATTATCCGGATTTGGGGAATTCAAAACTGCTAAACCCTCCTTCTTGCCATCCATTAAAAATTTTCAAGCATGGAAAGAATGACTTTAAAAATAATGGTACATAACTTGCTTCTTATAATTTCAAGATTGGCCACATAAATCAAGGATTTATTAAAATGGAAAGCAGCAAAAAAGGGGTGAAGTAAAAAAGAGATTCGGACTCAGTGTGCCCTAAAAAATACAAGCGACTTTTGGCCGGATATGCAAGGCGCCGGTCATGCCGCTTCAGTTGCCTGCCGCAATACGCTTCATGGTTTTCAATCGAAATTAAAGCTGTTAAAATCAGAGGATGAACTATGCGTAATTTATCACATTAATGTGCAACCTAAAAAATACAAGCGACTTTTGGCTGGATATGCAAGACCCCGGTCACGCTGCTTCAGTTGTCTACCGCAACTGACCGGCAACTAAGCAGATCCGGCCAAAAGGCGCTCCCGAAGTGTGAATAATAATGAGTAAACTTGCAATGGTAGGATTAGGCGGTGCCATGGGAGCCATGTGCCGCTTTCTAGTGTACGAAGGATATATCAATACCCTAAAAGAGAGCTCACTTCCTTTAGGGACCATCACCGTCAATGTCATAGGGTGCTTTATCATAGGACTTTTAGGCGGTATTGCCGATACACGGCAAATCTTTACCCCGGAGGTCAGGCTGCTTATTTTTACCGGTTTTTTAGGCGGATTCACCACATTTTCCACCTTTGGATTTGAACTGTTTTTATATATGCGTAACGGACAGATCGGCCTGGCGGTCCTAAACGGACTTATCCAGTTAAGCGCCGGGCTGATTTCTGTGTGGGCCGGATTTGGATTATCAAAAGCCTTTTAAGTTAACAACAGGTAACCAGGTTTGGGCAGAATAGACAGGATATAAATTTTTCTGTTATAAAGGCGGTGTTATGGATAATACGCAACCCACATTACCTTCCTTTGAAGGAAACAGAAAGATCCAGGCCGCCCGGGCCTTTGTCGGGGAAACCCTGTGCCATATCTATCTGACCGGCAGGGCCGGCACCGGTAAAACCACGTTCCTTAAATCGTTACAGACGTTTTGCCCCAAGCAGTTCATTGTAGCAGCACCCACGGGCGTTGCCGCCGTCAATGCCGGGGGGGTAACCCTGCACTCCTTTTTTCAGATTCCGTTGGGACCTTTTCTGCCCGGGCAAAGTGACCGGCCCCAGGACAACCGGCGGTTTTTCAGGTTCTCAAAGGTAAAAAAACAGATTATCAACGGCCTGGATCTGCTGGTGATTGATGAAATCTCCATGGTCCGGGCTGATCTGCTTGATGCCCTGGATGCCGTATTACGGCGGCTGCGCCGGGATGACCGGCCCTTTGGCGGAGTACAATTGCTGCTCATCGGCGATCTGTTCCAGCTGCCGCCGGTGACCAAACCCGATGAATGGGATCTTTTGTCCAATTATTATACATCTCCTTATTTTTTTTCAAGCCAGGCCCTGAGCCGCTCCGATCTGGTGACGATAGAACTTGAGACGGTTTACCGCCAAAGCGATCCGGATTTTATCCGTCTGCTTAATGCCGTACGGGAAAACCGCATGGACCGTCAGAGCAGGGAGATCCTCAACCGGCAGGTAAGACCCGATCCCCCGGACCAGGGCTACATCACCTTGACCACGCACAACCGCAAGGCTGAATCCATTAATGCCCTGAAACTTGCCCGGCTTAGGCAGACCGCGCATACATTGACAGCCGAAGTGTCCGGAGATTTCCCCTCCTATGCTTTTCCCACAGGCGAACAGCTTATCCTTAAACCCGGGGCCCAGGTGATGTTTCTGCGTAATGACGCGTCCCCTGATAAAGCGTATTTTAACGGCACGATTGGGGAAGTTACCCATGTGGGAACCGGAACCGTCACTGTGGCCTGCCGGGGCAGTGCCGGAAGGGCGGCCGGGGAAAGTGCATCCGATCGGAAGGACGGCCCTGTTGTAGAAGTCAAGCCCGTGGACTGGGAAAATGTTACATACAAGGTGAACGAGGAAGATAAAACCATCCAGCAGGAGGTGGTGGGGACATTCAAACAGTTTCCGTTAAAACTTGCCTGGGCTGTCACCATTCACAAAAGCCAGGGCTTAACCTTTGAGCGGGCCATTGTAGATACCAAAGACGCCTTTGCCCATGGACAGGTTTATGTGGCTTTGAGCCGATGTACCGGCCTTGGCGGGCTGGTGCTCACGGCCCCTGTACCGCCCCATGCCCTGGGCACTGATCCGGTGGTGGTGGATTTTATGAACCGGACAGCTCCCCCGGAGCAGGATCTTGCCGGGATTTTCAGATCTGCCCGGGCTGCCTGCCAGCAGACCCTGGTTCTTAAATGTTTTGACTGCTCATGTTTCAGACGGTTGTTTTTTTATTTTATGCGCCTGGTAAGGGATAACCGCAATGTGCTGCGTATCCCAGGGCTTGGAGAGCCGGCACAGCTGGAAGCCAATGTCCGGCAACAGGTGTTCCAGGTGAGCGATAAATTTCAGATTCAACTCAAAGGGTTGTTGTCACAGGAACCTTTGCCGGAAACAAGTCCAGTTATCCAGGAGCGGGTGCGGAAAGCCAGTGCCTGGTTTGGCAAGACCCTGGATCAGGTGTTTGGCCGTCTGCTTGAAACAGGTGCTGTGGACACCGATAATGCCGCCTTGGCCAAGCAGGTGAAAAATGCCCTGGACAATTTAAAGCGGGAAGTCCGTGTCAAACGGGCCGGGATTTTATCCTGTAAAGATGGATTTTCCACAACCACTTACATCAGGGCCGTGTCATCCCAAGCCATGGCAGATGCCCCGGGAACTCAATCCAAAAAGAGTGTTGGGTCATCCACTAGGGATTATTACACTGAACTTGATATTGCCCATCCTGAAATGTTTGAAACGTTGAAGGCATGGCGGACCCGGGTCGCGGCCGCTCAAAATGTTAAAGCGTTCCAGGTGGCCCACCAGAAGGTGCTGGTCCAGATCGCAGTCTGCCTGCCCCGGTCTGCCAAAAGCCTGAAAGCCCTCAGAGGTGTGGGGCCGGCCACCGTGGAAAGTTATGGTGAGGAACTGCTGGCCATGGTGGATGAATATTGCAATAAAAAGGGCATCCCGGGGGACGAGATCCCGAAACGGCGCCCCGCAGAATCCGTGCCGGACAAAAATTCAGATCAACAGGCGCCCCAGCCCAACACCCGGGACATCAGTATGATGCGATTTAAAGCGGGCATGTCCGTTGAAAAGATTGCCCAAGAGCGGGGACTGGCTGTGACCACCATCCAGGGCCACTTATGTTCCTTCATTGCCAAGGGTGAGCTGGGTGTAGGCCAGCTGGTACAAGACAAAAAAAAACAGGACGCCATCACAGCCGTTGTCTCGCCTGATAAAACGCTGGGCCAGATGAAAGAGGAGCTGGGTGACGATTATTCCTACGGTGAAATCCGGGCTGTTGTGGCTCACTTGCAACATCTTGAATCCGGGGGGAAATAAGGCGGTTAACGCCGGATTGCCATGCTATGCCAATTGGTTAGGTGGAAATATTTGGATCGTCGGCAATGTGTGGTGGATCGGGAATTTATAATTTCAGTTCTGAGGGGATGGTACACACCGGTATCGGTTCCATTTTATGCCGGTTGGCACGGTTGAATTTCCGGTAAATCTCCAGAACATCTTTCTGGCGATCTGTTATATTCCGGGTTTTGTCCCCGGCTTCATACCCCATGGCCCATTCCAGCTCCTCATAGGATGCACCAATCTGGCTTTCATCCGTACGGTTGTCTTCCCAAAGCCCGTCGGTGGGCCGGGCTGACAGTATATCC
>PDTI01000044.1 GCA_002747145.1 Desulfobacter postgatei | reverse complement strand
GAAGAGAAACCACAGTTAATGATTTGATCTTGGAGGTACCAGGGATCTCCCACCTGTCGAACTGTTTTAAAATTCGATGGATGTATTCAAAAAATGATCGGTTCGCACATCTGTCTATTTTAGAGCCTGTTTGATAATTAGGGGATCGAAGCGAAATCTCATGAAAATGAGAACCAAATTTTCACAAATTTTATGTTAATAGCGGACTATTGACAGAAAATTTGGGGGAATTGGAGCCATTTTCATGAGATTGCAGCCGATTCATCAAATATCAAACAGGCTCTTCGGGACAGGCAAGGAAATAGTGTCCCATTTGCGTCAAGTTTCTATTCGTGTGTAAGGCGCGGATCAAAAATGATATACCCCTAAGGCCCAGGGTCAGAATTAACAGAATTAAATCACCCACAGTTGCGCCGGATTTTAAGTTGCCATCAAGGCACGCCAATGGACGCATACTGGATATATGTGTTCCGTTGGCGTAACGCCGGGGGCTTAAAAGACAAGCAGATGGGTGATTTTATTTTGACCCCGTAAATGGGTACGATATTGCCTGTAAAATTGCAGATTCTGGCGCCATGTACCTTAAGTGTTCTGTTGTTAACAAGGCCTAGTCGACAGGGCTCGCCTTTCCCTGACTACATATGAAAATCAAAAATCCATTGACAATACAGTAAGATATTTATATTATATAGAATTTTTTTAAGTACCCGATATATGATGTCAGATTGTAAGGAGATAAACCCATGTATGCAGTAATCAGAACCGGGGGCAAACAATACAAGGTCCATGAAGATCAAGTCTTAAAAGTTGAAAAACTTGAAGGTGGTGAAGGATCGGAAATTGAGTTTAATGATGTCCTTTTATATTCCGATGGTGAGACCGTAACCTTAGGCGCGCCCCAGATTGAGAATGCCAGCGTCAAAGCGTTGATTGTGGAACAGGGTCGGAGCAAAAAACAGCTTGTATTCAAATACAAACGGCGCAAAGGCTACCGGAAAATGAAAGGCCACAGACAGCAGTACACTGAAATCAGGATTAATTCGATCTCAGCTTAATTGTTTGTCCCTATTTTATCCTGAAGATATATTAAGCCCATGATCAAAATAAAATCGCCCATCTACTTGTCTTTTAAGCCACCTTTGGCGTGCCTTGATGGTGACTTAAAATCCGGCGTATCTGTGGCAGATTTAATTCTGATTATGGGCCTTAAATTTGTAACGTGTTAATGAAGGAGAGCAAAACATGTCACATAAAAAAGCAGCAGGCAGTTCAAAAAACGGTCGCGATTCAAACGCCCAACGGCGTGGCGTGAAAAAATTCGGTGGCGAACAGGTCACCGCCGGTAATATTATTATCAGACAGTGCGGCACCAAAATTCATCCCGGAAACAATGTGGGTATGGGAAAAGATTACACCATTTTTTCCAAAATTGATGGTGTCGTGACCTTTGAAAGAAAAGGTCGTAATAGAAAAAAAGTCAGTGTTTATGGCGCGTGAAATTTGTTGATGAGGCCATTGTTACGGTCAGGTCCGGAAACGGCGGTGCAGGATGCGTCAGTTTCCGGCGTGAACGTTTCATTGAAAAAGGCGGGCCCGACGGTGGTGACGGCGGCGATGGGGGGGATGTCATCCTCCGGGTGGATCCCTCAAAACGGACCCTGTATGAATATCGCCGCCAGAAACGCTTAAGCGCCAAGAACGGATCCCCGGGGCTCGGTCGTCAGAAACATGGCAAAAACGGCAGTCATTGCTATCTGACACTTCCACCCGGTACCATTGTCTTTGATGCCCACACCTCACAGGTTCTTGCAGACCTCACCGATCCCGGCCAAACCTTTGTTCTGGTCCAGGGCGGTATGGGCGGACGAGGCAATAAACGGTTTGCCACATCCACCAACCGGGCCCCCAGATTCGCCCAGCCCGGAATTCCGGGCGTTGAGATGACGCTTCGCCTGGAGCTTAAACTCATGGCGGATGTGGGCCTTGTGGGTCTTCCCAATGCAGGCAAGTCCACCCTGATTTCCGCCATGTCTGCGGCCCGCCCCAAAATTGCAGACTATCCTTTTACCACACTGACACCCACCATCGGCATGGTGGAAGCACCCTTTGGCGAACCCTTTTCCGTGGCCGACATTCCCGGGCTGATTGAAGGTGCCCATGACGGGGTGGGACTTGGGATAAAATTTCTTAAACATATTGAACGTACCGCTATTCTGGTGCATCTTATTGATTCCGGCGGTATTGATCCGGAAAATCCATTGGCACAGTTTGCGCTTATAAACAATGAACTATCAATGCACAGCGATACCCTGGCAAGCAAAACCCAGGTTGTGGTGCTCAATAAAATTGATCTTACGGGCACAGAAAACCGGGTTGAGGCCTTTAAAAATGCGTTGCCTGACCAGACTGTTTTTACCATTTCCGCAGCCACGGGCAAAAGCGTCAAAGCGTTGATCAAACACCTGGCTAAACTGCTTCAAGGGGCAACACCTGAAGATAAGAAATAGTGTCGGATAACGTTTAACGGATACAGCCAATGAATGCAGGACTTTTCGGCGGTACATTCAACCCGATTCACAATGGCCATTTAGGCATTATCCAATATGTCAAGGTACATTACGCCTTTGACACAATCATCCTTTATCCGTCAGCCCTGCCTCCCCATAAACCAAACCGGAACCTGGCCAGTGCCCAAGACCGGCTTACCATGGTAAAACGGGCAGTAAAAAATATGAAAGGGTTTCAGGTGTCTGACATTGAACTGCAGCGCAAAGGTCCATCATTTACCATTGATACCATATCTCAGTTCAAAACCATCTTTGGCAGCCACACCCGTTTCCATTTACTTTTAGGCTCTGATGCCTTTTTCGACACACCCTCCTGGAAACACGCCCGTCAGATATTCGAGGTACTGCCCGTCATCGTGATGCAGCGCGGTGAAAAGACCGGCATAGAACCATTTGCATCCTTTATTGACGAATACGTTTCAAAAAGCTACAAGTTTAAGAACGGCAATATATTTGTCCATGACCGGCTTTTTCCCATCCGCATCTGCAATGTGCCAAGAATTGATATTTCATCAACACAGATCCGCAACCGAGTCAAATCCGGTAAATCGATCTCAGGACTTGTCCCTGAAGATGTTGAGACTTTTATCAGAACAAAGGATTTATATAAATGATCACCCTTGAAGAGGAATATCTACCCTATCTTACTCCCATATTTGACCGAAAACCCAAAGGTGTAACCGCACTGATGGTCAGTGAATTAACTTCCTACACAGACATGGTGGTCATTGTGGAGGCCGGATCCAGCAGGCAGGTAACCTCCCTTGCCGAACATATTATAAAAACCCTTAAGGCTGAAAAAATAAAGGCCGCAGGTACAGAAGGCATCAAAGAGGGCCGCTGGGCACTTCTGGATTTCGGGCACCTGGTCATCCATGTCTTTGAATCCGATACCAAAGCGTTTTACGACCTTGAAGGATTGTGGAGTGATGCCCAAGCGGTTGACCTGAGTGAATATAATACCCAGACCACAACAAATATGGGGGATGACAATGGGTTCTGAAAAGCAGCCGGTCAATATTCTTATAATACTTGATGGATGGGGCATCAACACGTCGGAAAAAGGCAATGCCGTGGCTGCCGCCAATACGCCGTTTCTGGATTTGCTTCTGGCCGACTTCCCAAGCACAACCCTGAAATGCTGCGGTGAGGCTGTTGGCCTCCCCGACGGTACCATGGGGAACTCCGAGGTGGGACACATGAACATCGGCGCCGGCAGGATCGTTGCCCAGGATTTTGTCCGGATCAACACGGCGATTAAGGATAATACATTTTTTTCTACACCGGCACTTGTTTCAGTCATGGACAAGGTCAAACAGACCAGCAAAAGCCTTCACCTTTTGGGACTGCTTTCCGATGGCGGGGTGCACTCCCACATCAATCATCTGTTTGCTTTAATAAAAATGGCAAAGGACAGGGGCATTACCAAGGTTTATATCCACCCCATCATGGATGGCCGGGACACCTCTCCCACATCAGGCATTGGGTTTCTAAAACAGCTTGATGAAAAAATCCAGGACATTGGCACAGGAAAAGTGGCGACCATGACCGGACGCTTCTGGGCCATGGACAGAGACACCCGCTGGGAACGGATACAAAAAGCCTATGAACTTTACACCCAGGGCAAAGGCGTTGATGCGTCGAACCAGACTCCTGTTCAGACCATCCAGGCCGCCTATGACAGAAAAGAAACGGATGAATTCATCAAACCGGTATGCTTCTGCCCGGGCAATGAAGGAAACATTGAACAAGGGGACGGCGTCATATTTTTTAATTTCCGGGCCGACCGCGCCAAGGAGATCACCCGGGCATTCACGAAAAAAAACTTTGACGGATTTAAACGCACCGCAACACCAACACTTTCCGATTTTGTGTGCATGACCCAGTATGACGCGCACTTTGATCTGCCTGCCGCCTTTGGTCCCCAGCATCTGGACAAAATTTTCGGGCAGATCCTGAGCGAACATAAAATCCCCCAGCTTCGCATCGCAGAGACTGAAAAGTATGCCCATGTCACCTATTTTTTCAATGGCGGAGATGAGGCTGTTTTTGACGGGGAAGAGCGTATACTCATCCCCTCTCCCCGGGATGTGGCCACCTATGATCAGAAACCTGAAATGAGTGCAGTCAAAGTGGCGGATAAAGCCTGTGAGCAGATCAGTTCAGGCAAATTTCAATTTGTGGTGCTCAACTTTGCCAACATGGACATGGTGGGTCATACCGGTATATTTGATGCCGCAGTAAAAGCATGCGAAACCGTGGACAGCTGTGTAAAAAAAGTAGTGGAAGCCATCTGGAAAACCGGGGGCACCGCTTTTATCACGGCAGACCATGGCAACTCCGAACAGATGCTGGCCCAGGATGGATCTCCCCACACGGCCCATACCCTAAATCCGGTGAGGTTTATTGTTGCCGCCAAACCAGCCCCTGTCATCACGCTTCTGGACGGCAAGCTTGGAGATATTGCGCCGACCATACTCAAGGTTCTTGGCATAGACCGGCCTTTGGAAATGACAGGTCAATGCCTGATCCGTTGAAAGTCCGGATAATGGTCCAAGACCCGTCGGATCCATACTCGTGATCGTAAATGTTAACGAAAGCAATAAGTTATAGATTATGATACTTGATCAAGTTACCGACTATATTACCGGCAAAGAGATAGACAATGTCGGCGCTGAAGCCAGCCGCCAGCTTTTTGAAAAGTTTCTAGTGGAGACCAAAGGATACGCCAAATCAGACATTCTTGTAGACGTCCCGTTAACCGTGCAGTTCAAAGGCGAAGACTATCCATCCGTGATTGATCTGATTGTAAATGTAGAAGACCGCCCTTTGATGGCCATCACCTGTGTGGCAGGGTCCATTGGATCCTACGAAAGGGAAATTCTGGCCGGGGCCAGACTGGTCTATGACCATATCGTTCCTTATGCCGTATCCACGGATGCCAGGGACGCCATTATCAAGGATGCCTGCACAGGAGCCACCACCGGACAGGGACTTGATGCCATCCCGGATCATTCCCAGGCCCAGGCACTGTTAAAAAAAACTGAAGATACGCTTCTTGATCCGGTGAAAAGAAGCGGTGAAATGATTATCTATCGCTCCTTTAACCTGGAAAAAATCAATAAGTGAAAAAATCCCTTAGAGCGTGTTTGATAATTAGGGGATCGAAGCGAAATCTCATGAAAATGAGAACCAATTTTCACAAATTTTCTGTTAATAGCGGGACTATTGACATA
>PDTI01000023.1 GCA_002747145.1 Desulfobacter postgatei | reverse complement strand
CCGCTGTAATTCTTTCTCATGGACCTCCTTTGTCTGGTGAAAATCGAACCGGGCTTTTAGCACGTCAAGTGTCTCTTAGCAACCGGTTCAAATTTCGGGATCCATTATACAATCACCGTCCCTTTCTCTGGGTTAGCACCTAATTTACTGCGACCTTTAGTTTTTTAAAATCCCCCAAAAGTGGAGATTATACATTATAACATTTTGAATTTATTATAACCAAACGTTCCATGCGATTGTTCTGCATATGATCCACCTGTATTTTGGGGTTGAATTATATGTAAAATTCTGTATGGTGAAGCATTGTTGCCATAGGCATCATTTTCTTTTAACTACCCAAGAAAATGAGGCGAGGCTCCTGAACTGCGGGTTTCCCGTTGCTGGTTCATTTTTTTATGTGCTTAGGCCTATGCGCGGGATAATTAAGAAGTCATTTTTGTCTGGTTCGGTTTTCTAAGCGCCAAGTATAAAAGAAAGATTTTGGATTTCAAGATAAGACCAAAAATTGGAACCAAAGGGGCGGAGCTATGACCGAAATCCATAATTTTTAAGAATGTAACCGAAAAGTAGAGGTCATTCATCAGGCGTACAAGGGACTATTCCAACTGCTTACCAGAGGGCTTTTTGATAAATATGTTCATTTTATAAAGGGTTAATATATGCGTAAAGGAATTATTCTTGCGGGTGGGTCCGGCACCCGGTTATATCCTTTAACCCTCTCAGTAAGCAAACAACTCATGCCGGTGTATGACAAGCCCATGATCTACTATCCTTTGTCTACACTGATTCTGGCGGGCATCCACGATATCCTTGTCATCACCACCCCCCACGATGCAGAGCAGTTCAAATCCGTACTCAAGGACGGCTCCCAATGGGGTATCCGCATTTCATACGAGGCTCAGCCCTCCCCGGACGGCCTGGCTCAGGCATTCATCATCGGGGAGAGATTTATTGGCAAAGATCCGGTAACCCTGATTCTGGGAGATAATATCTTTTATGGAGAAGGGCTTTCCAGAAGACTGCAGAAAATATCAAAACGGGAAACCGGGGCTACAGTATTTGGCTACTACGTAAAAGACCCAGAACGATACGGAGTTGTCGAGTTCGATGACCAAAACAGGGTGCTTAGTATAGAGGAAAAACCCCGGACACCCAAATCCAATTATGCCGTCACCGGACTCTATTTTTACGATGCCTCGGTGGTTGAAATTGCAAAACAGTTAACCCCCTCTCCGCGAGGGGAACTGGAAATAACCGATCTCAACCGGACCTACCTGGAAAAAGGACTGCTCTCCGTAGAGCACTTTAGCCGGGGCACTGCCTGGCTGGACACCGGTACCCATGAATCATTGCTGGACGCCGGTAATTTCATCAAGGTGATCGCAGAACGCCAAGGCCTTAAAATAGCCTGTCTTGAAGAGATTGCATTCCGCATGGGACTGATCGATATTGAACAACTGAAAAAAGCCGCACTGTCTATGAAAAAAAACGGTTACGGAAAATACCTGATGGACCTGGTGCAACAGAAAAAAAATAATAGTATAGTAAAATAGAAAATTGAAAGTAAACAGACTTGATATTCCCGATGTGGTGGTCATGGAACCCCAACGGTTCGGCGATCACCGGGGTTTTTTTATGGAGACCTTCAGGGAGGACTTTTTTAAAGAAAACATCGCAGATATCTCCTTTGTCCAGGACAATCACAGCCGATCTGCCCGGGGTATCTTAAGGGGTCTTCATTACCAGATAGAACATCCCCAGGGAAAGCTGGTTCGGGTGATCTTCGGCGAAGTGTTTGACGTGGCCGTGGACATAAGAAAAAGCTCCCCCACATTTGGCCGGTGGACCGGTCAGATCCTTTCTGCCGATAACCGGAAAATAATGTGGATCCCCCCGGAATTTGCCCATGGATTTTACGTAGTTAGCCCTGATACCGAATTTGTGTATAAATGCACAGACTACTACGCCCCGCAGCATGAACGCAGCATCCGCTGGAACGACCCAAAAATCGGCATCCAGTGGCCCCTGATACCGGGTCTTCCCCCGATCCTGTCCCCAAAGGACGAAAACGCATGCACATTTGACACAGCAGAGATCTTCACATGAAAGTCCTGATTATAGGCTCCGGTGGACAGCTTGGCTGGGAACTTTTGCGCACCACCCCCAGAGGGACGGATATAAATGCGGTGGACTATCCCCAGGTAGATTTTTTAAAACCAGATACCATCCGTGACTGCATTGCCCGACATACTCCGGACTGGATAATCAATGCCGCAGCATACACCGCAGTGGACCAGGCTGAATCAGATCAGGAAAACGCATACCACATCAACCATGAAGCCGTATCCGTCATTGCCCGGGCCGCAGAAGCGCATCACAGCCGCCTGGCTCACATCTCAACGGACTACATATTCAGCGGCAGACACTACAAACCTCTCCAGCCCGACGACCCTGCCGACCCGCAATCCGTGTATGGCATGTCCAAATGGAAGGGTGAGACAGCACTCCTTGAAGTGTCGGCAGTCAAATCCCTGATCATCCGCACCGCCTGGCTCTATTCAGCCCACGGCAAAAATTTCGTGAAAACCATGCTCAAACTTATGACCGATGGAAAACCCCTGAACGTCATTGACGAACAGGTGGGCACCCCAACCTGGGCAAAAGGCCTGGCACAGGCGATCTGGATCTGTATTGACAAATCAATTTCCGGCACCTTTCACTGGACAGATGCTGGTGCTGCATCCTGGTACGACTTTGCCGTTGCCATCCAGGAAGAAGCCATAACCCTTGACCTTCTTCAAACCCCGGTACCCATCACCCCGGTACTTTCAACCCAGTTTCCTACCCCGGCACAAAGGCCCTTTTACAGCATCCTTGATAAACACAGTATGTGGCAGGCCACCGGCATTACGCCGGTCCACTGGCGGGTACAACTAAGGGCCATGCTTGGGGAGTTAAAAGAATGAGAAACCTTTTAGTCACAGGCGGCGCCGGGTTCATCGGCACCAACTTTGTATATTACTGGCTGGAAAAATATCCCGATGACCGGGTGGTCGTTCTGGACGCCCTGACCTATGCCGGCAACCTGGATAATCTGACCGAAGCAAACAAAAATGAAAAGTTTGACTTCATCCACGGCAACATCCTGGAGCAGCCCCTTGTGGAAGATCTGCTGACCCACAACAAGATCGACACCATTGTCCATTTTGCCGCAGAATCCCATGTGGACAGATCCATATCCGGCCCGGACGCCTTTATCCAAACCAATATCCTTGGCACCCACAGCCTGCTCAAAGCAGCCAAAAAAATCTGGCTGGACAACGGGTATAGAAAACACCGGTTTCACCATATCTCCACAGATGAGGTATACGGCACATTAAAGCCCGACGCCCCGGCCTTTACCGAAATTACACCCTATGCCCCCAACTCTCCCTATGCAGCCAGCAAAGCTTCATCAGACCACCTGGTCAGGGCATACCACGAAACCTATGGACTTGAAGTAACAACATCCAACTGCTCGAACAATTACGGACCGTTTCAGTTCCCCGAAAAATTGATCCCCCTGATGATCACAAATATTTTAAATAACAAATCCATTCCGGTATATGGCGACGGCATGCAGATTCGGGACTGGCTGTACGTAGACGATCACAACCGGGGCGTGGACCTGATCCTGAAACACGGACAGGTGGGAGAAACCTACAACATCGGCGGAAACAACGAGCAGGTCAATCTGGATATTGTCAACCTGGTTTGCGTTGTTATGGATGACCTGTTTGCCTCACAAAAAGAACTTGCCCAAAGGTTCCCCAAGGCACCGCCCGTCACAGGCCGTCCTTGTGCAGAATTGATTACCCATGTCACGGACCGCGCCGGACATGACCGGCGCTACGCAATCAATACAGAAAAAATATCAGCCCACCTGGGATACAAGCCGCAATATTCATTTAAAGACGGCATCCAAAAAACGACTGCATGGTACCTTGACCGGGAAGCCTGGTGGATAAATTTGATATTGTAGAGTTTAAACGGCGATCCAGACCTTTGATCCCCTGATTATCAAACAGGCTCTTACAAATGGCCGCATGATTTTCTTGTTTTTTGTGACAGGCTTTCAGGAGTAAGGCACTAATTGAATTTAAATAATTTTAAATCAACACGAAAGTTGAGATTTTAAAAAAGAACGTCCAATACACAATAAATAATCATTTTTTCGGTCATAATCTTTAACGAAAAGAGAATCCCGAATACCTCTGCTTACAGCTTTTTTCAAAAAAGCGGGAACTGCTGGCACGAAAGAGAACCTTGTTCAAAAGTAACTCAAAAAGGGTAGTATACAATACGGTCTTTCTATATGGAAAGATGCTGATTACCATTCTTGTCTCCCTTTATTCAACGCGAATAATTCTTAATGCACTTGGAGAGAGAGATTATGGAATTTTCAGTCTTGTTTCTGGCACTATTTTGTTATTGTCTTTTTTAAATGCCGCCATGACTACATCTACCCAACGTTACTTCTCCTTCTTTATAGGTTCCGGAGATGAAGATAAATTAACTGATATTTTTAAAACAAGTGTGATACTTCATTTGCTAATAGGATTTTTGATTGTTTTTCTCCTGGAAATAGTAAGTATTTTTCTATTCCATGGATTTCTTAACATCCCACAAGAACGGCTTACGGCAGCAAAGGCCATCTATCATTTTATGGTAGTAAGTACGTTTTTTACCATAAATGCCGTTCCATATGATTCGGCAATTAATGCTCACGAAAATTTGTTGTTTGATGCAGTCGTAGGTGTAGTGGAAGTGGTTTTAAAGTTAGCTGTTGCTATTTCCTTATTGTATATAGAAAGATATGATTTATTAATTTGGTATGGCCTTTTCATAGCGATTGTAACAATTACCAGTAGTATTATAAAAAGTACATTCTGTCTGTATAAATACCCAGAAACAAAAATCTCTAATCTATTGAAAATAGATATGTTATTATTTAGGGAAATGTTTTCATTTTCAGGCTGGAATCTTTTTGGGGCGATATGTGGTATGGGAAGGAGCCAAGGGCTTGCAATTATATTGAATTTGTTTTTTGGGCCAGTCATTAATGCGGCCTATGGGATAGCAAATCAAGTTAATTCAGCCCTGTTAAATTTTTCTCAGAATATGCTAAAGGCTCTTAATCCTCAAATAATGAAAAGTGAAGGAGCTAATGATAGGAAACAAATGCTATTGTTAGCAATACGAGGATGTAAATATGCTTTTTTTTTATTAGCCTTCTTCACAGTCCCTCTATTATTTGAGACAAAATATGTTCTATCAATATGGTTAGGGAATGTACCAAAATATGCTGTTGTGTTTTGCCGATTGACTCTATTAGTATCTATGTTGGCGATGCTAACCGCAGGTCTTCGAACAGCAATTCAGGCAACAGGCCGGATTCGTGCATATCAATCGATAGTTGGAGGAATTATATTGTTGAATCTTCCTTTGGCATGGCTCTTACTCAAAATAGGTTTGCCTGCTTACATTGTGTTAGTCTCCGCAATTGTAATCGAATTGTTAGCAAGCGTTATGCGTGTTTATTTTCTCAACAAAATTGCTTTTTTATCTATAACTAATTTCTTAAAAAATGTAATTATGCGTGTGCTAATACCTCTTTTTGTAAATATTATCCCGCTGTTTTTTATTAATAGCTATATTTCAGAAGGACCTATACGGCTATGCGTTACTTGCCTAAGTTCTTCACTGATATTGAGTATGGGGATTTACTTTTTGGGCTTCGAAATAGATGAACGTAGATTTGTCATAAGTTTTATAACAATGTCATAAAGTTAAGGATATTGTCATAACCTATTGTGAATAAAGAAAATTATGGTATAATTAATCTTATTGACAGCCCGAAATATTTATTGTGAAA
>PDTI01000009.1 GCA_002747145.1 Desulfobacter postgatei | reverse complement strand
GACTGGAGCATCTACCACCGTGTTGCCACGGGGATTGTTCTTGTGGCGCTGGCCTATGGCGTGGGGTATTATAGAAAATTCAAAAGGTAACAGGCAGGCATTTGTGGACAATATAATTATAGGCACCGCAGGACACATTGATCATGGGAAAACCAGTCTGGTCAAGGCATTGACAGGCATTGAAACCGACCGTCTCAAGGAAGAAAAAGAACGCGGCATCACCATTGAGCTTGGGTTTGCCTCCCTGGATCTTCCCAATGGCCGGCACATCGGCATTGTAGATATGCCCGGTCATGAAAAATTTGTAAAGAACATGGTGGCCGGCTCTTCGGGCATTGATGTGGTGGTCATGGTGATTGCGGCGGATGAAGGTGTCATGCCCCAGACCCGGGAGCATATGGAGATCTGCAATCTCATGGGTATCAGCCACGGGATGATCGCCCTGACTAAAACGGATCTTGCTGATGAAGACCTGATGGAACTGGTCATGGAAGACATCCATGATTTTACTATAGACACCTTTCTTGAAGACAAACCCATTGCACCGGTATCCTCTGTCACAGGTCAGGGGATGGAAGAATTTTTAACCAGCCTTGAAGAGATATCCACACAAATTCCACCCCGCAAACTTTCTTCCATTTTCCGACTTCCCGTGGACCGGGTATTTTCCATGAAAGGTTTTGGCACGGTCATCACCGGCACCCTGATTTCAGGCCAGGTGAGTGTGGGCCAGGAGATCATGGTATTTCCACGAAAAATCACATCAAAGGTCCGGGGGCTTCAGGTGCATTCCAGTTCGGTGCAAACCGCCATGGCCGGTACCCGTACTGCCATCAATTTCCAGGGTCTTGACCGGGAAGCCGTACTCAGAGGCGATGTGCTCTCCACCCCGGGAGCCTTGATTGAAAGCTATATGGTGGATGCCCAGTTCCATTACCTGAAAAGCAATGCCAAACCGGCCAAGGCCCGGACAAGGGTACGGTTTCATTCGGGTACAAGTGAGATATTGGGTTACATGCTCCTGCTGGACAGGGAAACGCTTTTACCAGGAGAGACAGCACCGGTTCAGTTCCGACTGGAATCCCCGGTCTGCTGCATCAAGGATGACAGATACGTTGTCCGCTCCTATTCCCCTGTCAGAACCATTGGAGGCGGTGCGATCCTCAACCCGGTATCCCGGAAATACAAGATTAAAGATTCGGCCATGATTGAAGGACTTGCCGGCCTTGCTGAACAGGATGATGAAAAAACCATTGCCTATTTTCTGTCCATCAAAGGATATTCAGGTCTGACCTTAAATGAATTAAGGGTCATGACCAATGTACCAGATAAAAAATTGATCGCCGCTTTGCAGAAAATGCTTGCAAAACAGGAAGCGGTCCTCACGGATAAGGAGAAGCAGACCTATGTCCATAGCAGTGTTTTCGACCAATTTAAGAAAAAAATAGAGGAACGGCTGACCACCTATCACCAGGAAAACCCCTTAAAAGAAGGTATGCCCGCCCAGGAGCTGAAATCCAAATTTCAATATGTGAATGATGCCCGTTTTTTCAACATCCTGTTCCACCGCCTGGAAAAGGATAACCTGATTATTCTGGATAAAAACCTTGTGAAGCTTGCGGAATTCAAGGTAGACCTTGAGGTAGACCAGCATGAAATCAAAGAAAAAATTGCCGGCATTTACAAAAAATCCGGTCTGACGCCACCCTTTTTCCGCACCATATGCCAGGATCTTGACCTAGATCAGAAAACAGCCAAAGACGTGATGCGCATGCTTATTGATGAAAAGCAGGTGGTCAAAACAAAGGATGATCTGTTTTTTGATGACGGTGCCGTCAGTGATCTGGAAACAAAACTCATTGAATTCCTCAAAGCCAATGAAAAGATCACCACCCCCCAATTTAAGGAGATGACCGGTATTTCGAGAAAATATGTCATTCCCCTGATTGAATACTTTGACGCCATACACCTGACCATACGGGTTGAAGACCACCGGCAGTTAAGAAAAGGTTAAAGTCCATTCTGATTATCAAATTCTTTCAACAAAAGAGGCGATAATACTGTCCAGGTGCATCCAGCCTTCAAGGGTCAGAACAAAGCTTTGTTCAGCCTCCCTGAATTGAGCAAGCCCTTTATTTTCAAGGTGGTTCATCAAACTTTGAAACACGGTTAAAAACCGGTTCTGCCACAAATTTTGCCCAGTTCTAATGTCAAGGCCCGTGGATGTCCGCAGGCCCACCATGACATACTCCATCTGACGCTGTTCCAGGTTAAGAGTTTCACTGTCAAATGGGGGAAGATTTTTTAACTTTAAGGCATTAATATATCCATTCAGGTCCGGCGCATTCCAAAACCTTTCATAAGAAGTCGATCCATCCGTACCCGATTTTACGGCATAGGAATGGGCGGCCGGCCCGAATCCATGGTAGGGGACCATTTGCCAGTACGCGAGGTTGTGCAGGGAGCCAAAGGAGGTATGCCTTGCAAAATTGGATACTTCATAATGATCCCACCCATACGCTTTCAGATATTTGGCAGCCGCACGGAACAGATCCACCTGATCCGGTTGTACCATGGGTAGGAACTTACCCTGTTCGTGCATGGCATACAGGGCTGTACCCGGTTCCAGGGTGAGCATATAACAGGAAAGGTGGGCAGGCATCAGTGCCAAGGCAGCGTCAATCTCCCGCATCAGGTGTTCTTCTGTTTGACTGGGAAGGCCGTAAATCAGATCCAGACTGATATTTTCAATACCTGCAGCACGGCCCTTTTCCACGACATGCACGGTATCAGCTGCTGAATGAATACGTCCTAAAAGGGAAAGATGGGCAGGCTCAAATGACTGAACACCAAGGCTTATGCGGTTAATCCCCATACGTTGAAGCGATTTCAAATGCTTCTCGTCCAGAGTACCAGGATTGGCTTCCAGGGTGATTTCGGTCTGCCGGCAGAGGCCAAAAGCCTTGTCCAGGGCCTGGAGAATGGCGTCAACGTGTCGTGGTCCAAGCAGAGACGGCGTACCGCCTCCTATATATACGGTTGCGGCATTACCTTTGGGGTGTGATACCGTTGATTGTGACCGCAGCCGGATTTCCTGAACCAGGGCGGCCACATAATCAGGAATCAGGGACAGGTCGGTTTTGGAATAAAAATCGCAATACCTGCATTTTTTTATACAGAAGGGAACATGAATATAAAAGTGTTTGGACTCAATCATCAATTGTTTAGAGATGTTGTTCAAATTCAAGGCGAAAAAGAATTTTTCCTTAGAGCCTGTTTGATAATTAGGGGATCGAAGCGAAATATCATGAAAATGAGAACCAATTTTCATGGGATTGCAGCCGATTCATCAATTATCAAACAGGTTCTTAGATGAATGTACGATATATTTTGAGGATTAAAAACAAAAATAGATCATTGGGTCAGACAAACCGCATCATTAACCGGTCAAGAATCTGATCCACGTTTTTCGGGGTCACCCCGTAATTTTCACAGGCAAGCCGTACCTGGTCCATCCTGGGACTTTTATCCATGTCTTCGAGCCCTTTGAAAAAGCCCATGCGTCGGCCAATTTGATAGAGGATGCGCTCTTGTGGGCCAAGTTCAAAAAACTGGTCAATGACCCCGATCATTTTCTCTTTGTCATGGGGCATCTCACCGGTAACCGTTTCAAACAGATTCAGAATGTGATCACTTTTTATGCGGGACTTGATATTGTCCAGAGCCTCAAGCATCAGACGCACTTCCGTGGCAATCATGGCATCACCGGGTTTTTCAAACATGCCCCGAACCTGCCAGTGAGCGAGTTCTGTGGACGGCGAAATCCCCAGGGTCCGAATTTTGATTACATCCGGATGAATGGCATTCAAGGCTTCAGCGGTCTCAAGGGCATGCTCAATGGACAGGTCAACACCACCTAAGCCCGGCATCACATAGGCATACAACTCAATACCTGCCTGCCTGATCCGTTTACCCGCCTCTATGTGGGTAAATCTGTCCGCGCCTTTGCGCATGCGGTTCAGCACTAGATTTGATCCACTTTCAAGGCCCAGGTGAATCTGTTTAAGGCCAAGTTCATGCAACTGTTCCAAAGTACCGTGGGATAATTGAAGGATGGTGCTGCTTCTTGCATAGGTGGCAATGGTTTTGGTTTGAGGAAAACGTTCCTTGATATGTCTGAGAATAAAAAGCAAATCTTTGGGTTTCATGATCAGAGGATTGGCATCCTGGAGAAAAATGGAGGTCATGCCCGCAGCAGACCACTTGACGGCGTTGTTGAATGCAACCCGGTCCCGGACCTCAAAATGGCTATAAATGGAATGAATCCGTTCCTGGTCAAAGGCAATGGGCAGGGCATTTTCTTTACGCAATCTGTCAATGTATGTGCGAACCAGATCAATATCTTTAATAATGTCTTCCACAGGGCGTATGGAAAATTTCTGCTTTTTATGTATCGGACAAAAAGCACAGCGGTTCCATGGACAGTTCCGGATCAGACGCAGCAGCAGGCTGTATGGATCATTGACCGCAGAAATGGGTCCTTGTTCATATCCCTGGTATGTCTGTGTCTGTTTATCGTCTGCCATGGCGAAAACGCTGTGATTTCTTCTTCATAGTTGAACCGTTCCCATAAATATGGTTATAAGCATTAGAAAAATGAAAGTCAATATTGGGTCTGCCTTGAAAACATATCCCGGATTTGATATTACTCCCTAATTTTTATAATCAATTATCGAAATTTTTCCCCACCAGGGCGAAGAAATTTGTCTAACATTAAGGAGAGCGCATGCCTGGCTTTGAATTATTTTCAGATGAAGAACGTAAACAGGTCAATGATGTACTGAAAACAGGTGTTTTATTCAGGTACGGATTTGAAGGGGCCAGAAACGGCCATTTTAAGGCTCTGGAATTCGAGAAAAAACTGGCCCAAATCACAGGCGCTGGGTTCAGCCATCTGTGTTCCAGCGGGACAGCAGCCCTTTGCACGGCCCTTGCCGCCTGCGGCATCGGGGCCGGGGACGAGGTCATTGTACCGCCGTTTACCTTTGTGGCCACATTTGAAGCTGTAATCCAGGCAGGTGCAATTCCTGTGTTTGTGGACATTGACCAAACCCTGTGCCTGGACCCGGACCGTCTGGAAGCGGCAGTAACGCCGCGGACAAAGGCCGTGCTGCCGGTACACATGTGCGGTGCCATGGCAAGGATTGATGAGATCAAAGCCTTTTGCGACAAAAAGGGGCTGGTGCTTCTGGAAGATGCCTGCCAGTCTTTGGGCGCACGTTTCAGAGGCAGTCATTTAGGCACATTCGGTAAGGCCGGCTGTTTTTCCTTTGATTCGGTTAAAACCGTAACCTGCGGTGAAGGCGGCGGTATTATCACCAATGATCAAAATATTTATACCCGGTGCGCCCAATATGCAGACCATGGACACGACCATTTAGGCGGACCTGACCGGGGCGCGGATGATCATCCCATCATGGGGACCAACTACAGGCTGTCCGAGCTTAATGCCGCTGTAGGGCTTGGCCAGTTAGGCAAGCTTGACCGTATCATTGAAATCCAGACAAAAAATAAAGCCGCCATCAAAGATGCCATGAAAAAGATTGACGGTGTTACCTTCCGCGCACTGCCTGACCCGGATGGGGATTCCGCCACCTTCTTGAGCTTTTTTATGCCCACACAGGGCCAAGCCGAGCAAGCAGCAAAAAAACTTGCGGAAAACGGGGCACCTTGTGCTTACTGGTATAACAATAACTGGCATTACTATAAAGAATGGCATCATCTCAAAGGAATGAAACGTGCTGCCAGGCTTCCCTTTGAGTTGAGCAGCGACCTGCCGGATTATGCCGGCCTTGTTCTGGAACAAAGCGACGATATCATGAAGCGGACCCTGTCCATGCAGATCATGCTTTCCTGGACTGCGGATGATATGGACGAACGTATTCAGGCTGTATTGAATGCGCTAGGTTAAGGATTAATAAATGTTCAGAAATTTTAAACTGGTTCCCAATATTCTTTTTGGCCGGGGGTGTTTTGCCCAGCTTGACGAGATCGTGGCTGGCCGGCGCAAGTCCGGTGGAGACTGGGCTGTTTTTGTTGTGGATGATGTATTTAAGGGCAAGGACCTTGAAAAACGTGTTCCCTTGCATGATAACGATTTTCTTTTGTGGGTCAATGTCGCCGATGAACCCAAAACCGACTATGTGGATAAACTGACCCTGGAAGCAAAACATTTCAACCCTGCCCTGCCCTGTGCCATCATCGGCATTGGGGGTGGCTCCGCCATGGACCTTGCCAAATCCGTCTCTTTAATGCTCACCAATGAAGGATCATCCACCCAGTACCAGGGATGGGATCTGATCAAGAATCCGGCGGTTTGGCATGCAGCCGTGCCCACCCTTTCCGGCACAGGTGCTGAAGTCTCCCGTACGGCCGTACTCACCGGGCCTGAAAAAAAACTGGGATTAAACTCCGATTATACGGTGTTTGACCAGGTTGTGCTGGATCCGGAACTGACCGCAGGCGTACCCAAGGACCAACACTTTTACACCGGCATGGACTGCTATATCCACTGCATTGAATCTTTGCAGGGCACCTACATCAATGAGTTTTCCAAGGCTTACGGAGAAAAATCCCTGGATCTGTGTCGCCAGGTGTTTGTGGACAACCACCCGGATTCGGCGGACAAGCTGATGATGGCGTCCTTTTTTGGCGGCATGAGTATTGCCTACTCCCAGGTGGGTGCCTGCCATGCGCTCTCCTATGGTCTGTCCTATGTCCTTGGTACCCATCACGGTGTAGGCTGCTGCATCACCTTTGACACCCTGGATGAATACTATCCCGACGGGGTGAAAGAGTTCCGAACCATAATGGAAAAAACAGGGGTGGACATTCCCAGGGGCCTGGCAAAGGACCTGACCGAAGATCAGATGGAGACCATGATCCGTGTGGCCCTGAATTTGGATCCGTTGTGGGAAAACTGTCTGGGTAAAGACTGGAAAAGCATTATGACCCGTGACAAGGCGCGCAGCCTTTTTGAAAAGATATAGCCGTGCCCATTGCAGTGATCCCCGCACGTTTTGGTTCCAGCCGGCTTGAAGGCAAGCCGTTGGTTAATATTGCAGGCAAGCCAATGATCCAGAGGGTGTTTGAGCAATCCCAGAAGTCATCCGTGGTGACAAAGACCATTGTTGCCACTGACGACCAACGTATTGTAGATGTCGTAAACGCATTTGGCGGACAGGCTGTAATGACCCCGGACACCTGCCGTTCAGGCACGGACCGGGTGGCCGAAACCGCCAGGATGATTGGTGCGGCCGACGAAGATATCATCATCAATATCCAGGGGGATCAGCCTGTGTTTAATCCCAAAAGCCTTGATGATTTGATCCGGCCCTTTGACGAGAATCCCGGCCTTGCCATGTCTACCCTGGCCTATCAAATTAAAAATCCCCGGGAGATTACAGACCCCAAAGACGTAAAGGTTGTATTCAACCACCAGGGCTTTGCCATGTATTTTTCCCGGGCCCAGATTCCCTTTCCACGGGATGGTCAGACAGATGTGGACTATTATAAACACTTGGGATTTTACGCTTACACCAAAGCCTTTCTGGACAAAATTATTACCCTTGACAGCGGCACCTGCGAACAGGTGGAAAAACTGGAACAGCTCCGGGTGCTGGAATATGGATTCCCCATAAAAGTAGCTGTCACCCCGTATGATTCACCAGAGATTGATCTGCCCGAAGATATTGAACGTGTTGAAGCCGGCTTGAGCTGGTGCTGCTGATTATTCATGAATACATTCTATAAAATTATCCATACGTCAAGCCGGATGCGGTGGGGCAACAGGGAAAAACGGATCCTTTGCGAATCATTATGGATGAAAGAAAACGGCCACCAGGTGATCATTATTACCCCGGAGGACACCCCTTTATTTAAAAAAGCCAAACAAAACAGATTGCGGGTCTATCCCATCTCCTTTAAGCCGTTGGCCGGAATCGGCGAATATGGCCGGCTCAAACAGATATTTGCCGGCGAACACCCCTTTGTTGTCAACGCCCACGGCCGAAGAGATGCCAAGCTTTCGTTAAAGGCGGCTCAGATCACAGATGTCCCCTGCCGGATTATCTTCCGCCACAATGGGAAACGGGTGAAACGCACCCGGTTCAACAAAAAAATGTATAACACCCTGTGCCATTATGTTTTCACCACCTCCCAGGACAGCACAACGTATCTGAAGCAGACCTTTTCCCTGTCAGACATGCACATTTTTTCCATTCCCGACGGTATTGCCATGCCGGATGCTGCCCCGGATAACACCGCAAAAAACACAGCCCGCCAGAAGCTGGCAAACACCCTTGGATTGGCAAAAGAGACCCGGTTCATTGGGGTTTTTGGTAAAATAGATTCCCAAAGCATGCGGCAAGTTTGCAAAACCGCTGAACAGCTTAACAGGCATTTTCCCACCCATCATCTGTTGATACCGGCTGTTCCTAAAAATCAAGACTCCATAGATGGAAAGACATCCCCCCGGGTACATATGCTGCCGCTGACAGAAAAAAATAGTCCAAGTTTTTATCTATCCCTGGACTGCTGTATCTATTTTTCCCATCCTAAAAATTTTTATCAGGGGGTGCCTTTGGAAATCACAGGAGCCATGGCTTTCCTTTGCCCGGTGATCGGTCCGGATACACCCGGTATCCGGGACATCCTTATTGAGGATAAAACCGGAAAGATCTTTCATCCAAAGCAATCTGAATCTGTGCTGGAAATCATCAGGTGGATCCTGAATACTCCCCATACAGTCCAGACCCTGACCCATGCAGCCCGGGCTCTAGTTGAAAAACAATACACCATGGATGCCATGGGCAGGACTATTTTACGTATTTATCGGTTACACCAGGTAAAAATGAACCGGCAATTCCAAACAAACGCCTATGAAATCAACCCAGTATAAAATTATCCATACCACCTGTCACACAGATTGGGGAGGGCTTGAAAAAAGAGTTCTGAACGAATCCTTATGGATGGCGGACAAAGGACACCGGGTCATCATTATCGCACCTGAAAACACCCCCTTGTTCCAGAGGGCAAAAGGAGATGGACTTAAGCTATACCCAATGGCGTTCAAACGGTTGTCTGCATTCTCTGATTACAGGCGTCTTATCCGTATTTTTAATCAAGAGAAGCCTCACATTGTCAACACCCATGGAAATACAGATTCAAAAATAGCGTTACCGGCTGCTAAAAAGACCCATGTTCCATGCAGAATTTTATCACGCCACATCAGTACGCCTGTTAACAATTGCTGGTATAACCGGTTACTTTACAAAAAATTAAGCCATTATACATTCACCACGGCAGATTATACCAGGCATCACCTCCAAGACGTTTTTAACCTTTCGTATCAACAGGTTGTTTCAATCCCTTCCGGTATCGTTGAGCCGGATAGCCTTAACCCAAAAGATGAAGACAGACGTGACCTGGCAGCGAAACTCAACCTTGATCCTTGTACGCGTTTTATCGGTTTTGCCGGCCGGATATCTCAGGACAAGGGTGTGGATACCCTTTTGAGAGGATTCCATAAAGCAGCCGGCCATATTATTCCCCACCACCTGGTGATTGCCGGTACAGGAGACGCCTCTTTTCTGGACCGGATGTCAGCACTTGCCCGGGATCTGAATATTGAAAACAGAGTGCATTTTATTGGATTCCAGGAAAATCTCTGGCCTTTTTACCGTTCCCTGGACTGCAAGATTCTGCCATCGGTTTTTGAAGGTATTCCCCAGGTCCTGATTGAAGCAATGTATGCCTTATGCCCGGTGATTGGATCCAGGACCGGCGGGATAGCAGATCTTATCACCCATGATGAAACCGGCCTGCTTTTTGACGTAGGACAGTCCGATGAATTGTGTGAGATGATTCTTAAAACCATTGACACCCCAAGGGCAACAATGGCGCGGGCCCAAAACGCAGCGCAAAAAATAAAGCGTTATCATACCATTGAAACCATGGGGCAGAAAATAATGCGCATCTACCAGTACCACTTTAACGTTTAGCCCGGTAATGGTAATAATGTTTGTTCAAAGCTTGTTTGGTAATTGATGAATCGGCTGCAATCTCATGAAAATTGCGATTACCACTTGGGGAAACCAGGTCTCTCCTGTGTTCGACGCAGCACAAACCCTTTTAATTGCCGACATTGAAAATCAATGCATCCATAGTAAAAGATATGAATCTTTCCAGCTTGACGATGTCATCTCCCTGGCAGCGCTTTTAACCCGTGAAAATCTCTCGGCTCTGGTTTGCGCTGTTTTCTGTTAATAGCCGGACTATTGACATAAAATTTGGGGGAATTGGGGCCATTTTCATGAGATTGCAGCCGATTCATCAATTATCAAACACGCTCTGACCATGGATAATATAATTAAACCGGCTTTTATGATGCCCGGATAGAGGTCGACACCAGAAACGCCTTTGGCTTAATCCCTCCTCTCACAGAATCGGGTATATTAAAAATTTGGCTCTGCGCATCATCTCATATAAAAAATGGCAGCCAACACGATAGATACGCCAAGGCATTCCATGATGCCGGTTAGCCGGTCAAAAAACACCACATTCCATACGAATGATAAAGTGGGCTTTTGAATGTTAACACCCCATTGAGAAAATAATTTGCTCCATTAAAAACGGCAGTTTTCGTAATCAGATCTGCAATTTTCGTAACTTGATTTTTTTTCTATTAAAAAAACAGATTATGTATATATCCGATGAAAACCTTTATATCAAGGGTTTCTATTTTTTAAAATCTGGTATAAAAATTGCTAATAAATTGCTAATTTTTATGGTATTAATATTCTGTTCCAGTAATGAATATAATCAAAAATTAAAGAAAAAGTAAAGTTGTGAAATTATCAAATCCATTATTGAACGCGTTGTTGTTTTGTCTGCCATCGTACTTTAGAAAAAGAATCATTCGTGGTGGTATTCCTCATTTTCAAACCAACCTGGAGGGTGTCACCTTTTGTGAAGCATCCAGTATCGAAGATTACATATCCTGTTTCAAGCTGCTGCATGATGTTTATGTCGACGCTGGATTTATTCAGCCTGCCTCGCCTCCATTGAGAATTATCCCTCACCACTCCAATTCTGAAAGCAGGGTCTTTATGGGGTGTTTGACAGATGATCCGTCTGAAAAGACCCTCATATATACGGCCAGCCTCTTTCCGGATAATGAACAAGAAGGCCTACCCATGGACATTGGATTTAAGCGGCAGGTGGACGAGTTAAGAGACCAGGGTCGCCGCCTTGTTGAAGCCGGGTGTCTGGCATCACATCCGTTATACCGGAGAGGGAACAAGAATATCCCCATGTTGGGTAATCGTATGCTCATGTTATATGCGATTAACACCATTGGTGCGGATGATTTATTAATTACGACTCACCCAAAGTATTTAAAAATCTATGAAGATATCCTTTTGTTTGAGAAGATCGGAGAAATTTCGTCTTTTTCCTATGTGAACAATAATCCAGCCGTGGCCCTTCGGTTAGATTTAAAAACGGTTTACCAAAGAGTTAAAGAAGTTTATGACAAAAAACCAATAGAAAAAAATCTTCACCATTTCTTTTTTAACTCAGGATCAACCTCCATTGATTTGTCATTGGAAGAGGAAAAAGAAAAGGCTGAAAGATATTATGGGGCGGATATGATCAAACGTGTTATGTTATATTCATCAACCCATTGTTGATTGTCACGATTTTTTGGAGCAAAATTTTTAGAATCACTGAAACTGAGCCAAATATTTTCGATTACCGGCCCCTTCGGGGTCGGATTCTTTATTTTGGATCATGCGCCTAAGAGCCTGGACAAGGCTTTGGGTTTTTTCGATATGCCCAGGTGGAATCATAAGGGCAGGAATCTTTAAATTTGTAACTGTTCCGGGGATGTCATCGTTGCCTAGCAATCCACTACAACCCAGGGCGTTATTCCCTGCATGCTCCAGCAGGTCAAGGAAGCTGCCATATACACCGCCGGCATCTAAGTGCTCCACAAACTGCATGAAAACGGTTGTTATGGTTAATGGAAGAAAAGGCATATCAGCCTGCCCTGTCTGCCGGCAAGGGGTTGTGGACATCATCACCCGACATCCCAGAGGCCGGACAGGATAGATGGTACAAATCCCATCTTCAAGCATCGGCGGGTGTGCCCGGCACGGGCAAGCCGTACACGGATATTATCCAGTGCCATGTCATCCAACCGGTTGTAGATATAGACAATTTCAAGACTTGTGGCGGTGACATTACAGGTACAGCAGTCTGCACACTGTTTGGCACAGGCAACGGGAAACGCGGCCATAGACATGTCAAAAAGAGCGTAAAGCTCCTCCAGGGTGCTGACAGCGTTATTGAATTTTGTAATGCATGTCATGGGCCTAACATCCAGCGCATCTGTGGCAGATTTAATTCTGACCATGGGCCTTATTTATAAACTGTGGGATCAATTTCATACTTTTTGACCTTATAATGTATGGCTCGTTTGCTGATCCCCAAAAGATCGGCCGCTTCTTTTTGAACCCCCCTTGATTTTTTCAGGGCCCTTATAATGGTATCTTTTTCACTCTGTTCAATGGAAAATGCCTGGGACTCGGGCAGGTCTGAAGTCAGCACCGCATTTTCCCTGATGCTTTCAATCTGAAGATCCCATGGTTCAATGACCTTATTTTGGCACAGAATAGCCCCGGCTTCAATGGTGTTTTTCAACTCCCGGACATTACCGGGCCAGGGGTGTTCTTCCAGGACTTTAACAGCGGCATCGGAAATATGCAGCCGGCCAATACCATGTGCCTGACCATAGTGGTCAGCAAACATCTGGGCCAAAGGATAAATATCTTCTTTTCGGTCCCGCAAAGGCGGAATGGTCAGGGCGATTCCCTTAAGCCGGTAGTACAGATCCTGTCGAAAATTTCCCTCTTCAATGGCCTGAGACAGATCAGCGTTGGTTGCTGCAATCACCCGGCAATCCACAGATGTCTCTTTTACCGCGCCCACCTGGCGGATTTTTTTATCCTCCAGGAATCTTAACAGACGGCATTGCATATCATGGGAGATATTGCCGATCTCATCCAGAAAAAGGGTACCAAGGTCCGCAGCCTGGATAAGCCCGACCTTGTCCTTTACTGCATGGGTAAACGCCCCTTTCAAATGGCCGAATAATTCACTTTCAAGGATACCTGCCGGTGTTGACCCGCAGTCCACCACCATATAGGGTGCTTCTTTTCTAGGACTGTTCCTGTGAATATATCCGGCAATACGTTCCTTTCCCACCCCGCTTTCCCCAAGAACGAGCGCGTTGACCTGGGTGGCAGCCACCTTTCTGACCATGGTATAAAGATGCTTCATGGCAGCGGATTTCCCCCAGTAAAAGCCGGATTCAATAAGGGGGATAGATTCTGTGGCAAGGTCTGTGCCACCCAGGGCCACCATGGCATTGATTTTTTTGATCAGTTCCAGGCCGTCAAAAGGCTTGGAAATATAATCGGCTGCGCCCAGTTTTATAGCGTCCACAGCATCCGGTATGGTGCCGTAGGCCGTCAAAAAGATCACAGGCAGATCCGGCAGGGATTTACGGACATCCGTGAACAATTGAATTCCGCTCTTTCCCGGCATTTTTATATCTGAAACCAGTAGATCTACACCTTTCTGATCCTTAAGTATTTGTTCGGCTCCAGCCGCATCTTTTGCCTTCAGCACCTTGAAGTTGGATGCGGACAGCCTTGCGTCCAAGACCTCCAGGATACTGGGATCATCGTCAACAATGAGTATTTTGTGTGTTGTCGTCACGGGTTCGCCCTTTGCTCCTGCCGTTCCTTATCAATTTTTTCAAGCACGGTGATCTGATACAAAAGATCTGTTATCCGTGCCTGCTGTTCCCTGTTCTGCTTTTTTAAGGCTGTTATTTTCAGCCCTAAAGAATCAACCTTTTTCTGCATGTTAAGACGCTCTTTTATTAAAACTTCCTGTTTGGCAGAAAGCGCATTAAACGTTTTCAACATATCAGATCGCTCGGATTCAAGCAAAGTCTTGCCGTGGGCCAAGGCTTTCTCCAGCATCCCGGGATGCAGCCTCGACCACGGATTGCAAATCGTTTCCCGGCCGGTTGTATCTTGGTTCCCGCAATTTGAAATCCGGCAGGGCCGCTGTGACTGTAAAAGCAGAAGCTGCTCCACAGCCATCCAAAAATCAGGGGCATTGTCTGCAAGGATCATGTCAAGACAAGCATTCCCATAAAGGCCGGCCGCCTGAAGCTGTACATGCCCTTCCCTTAGAGTAAGCTGTGAAAAAATCTGACGGGAAAGGGCATAATCTTCATTTAAATATGCCTCCTGGCCCTGTTTTATCTTGGCATCCAGACAGACGACAGTGCAGGTAGGTATTATGCTGCACCCGTTGAAAAACACCCCTGAGCATACAATAAAACCCAACGCTCCCCAAAAAAGAAGTAAACGTTTAAATGTCCTTCCCATGAACACATTCAGGCAGAAATCAAATTTCCATGAAAAACGCATATAAAAAAACCTTAAAATTCATCAATTAACATACCGGCAAAGTAAAGGAAAACGTGCACCCTTTATCCGGGTTATTTTTCACAAAAATTGCGCCGCCATTGGCCTGGACGATCCGCCGGGCAATATTCAAACCAAGCCCTACCCCGTCCATGTGCGTGCGCACTTCCCTGGCCCGATAATATTTCTTAAAAATCAAATTTTTTTTATCTTCGGGAATACCCGGCCCTTCATCACTGATACCACATGTCAAAAAATGCTTTCCCGGCCCCCGGGTCAAACGAACATCCACCTGGCTGTTGTCCGGTGAAAATTTTACCGCATTATCCAGAATATTTATGATCACCTGCATGATTTCCTTTTCATTGCCTTTGACCATGGGAGGCTGTTCAAGTACCTTAAATTTTGTACGGATGCCCCGGGTCTGTGCTCCGGGCGTAATACTTGAAATGGCCGATTTCACAAGTTGGTTGGGGTCAAAGGACGAAACGGGTCTTTTCTCAGTCCCTGAAACTAGAACAGAGGCATCAAGCAAATGGTTTAAAAGACTGGTAATCCGGGCAATTTCATTGCCGGCAATGGTTAAAAATTTTTTCTGTTTACCATTTACCGGCCCAAAGACCTCTTCTGCCAGCATATTCACCGATTCACGGATGGAAGACAAGGGGCTTCTGATTTCATGGCTCAGGGTGGCAATAAAATCCGAACGGATCTCGTCATCGGCTTTAAGCTGACGGTTCATATCATTGAAGGCCGCAGCCAGTTCTCCGAATTCATCTTTGGATGTCATATCCATTTCATAGGTGTAATTATCAACAGAAACCAATTTAAGCCCGGATTTCAATTTATTCAAGGGCACAATAATGGATCTGGAAATAAACCAAATGCCCATAATGCCCACAACTATTGAAATACCGAACCCGATCATGCAATTTCTCATCACCTGGCGGCTTAAATGATTGATCAGGATCAGTGCCTGTTCAATTCTGTCCTCATTGTCCTTTCTGGCCATGGCAATGGCGGTCATCCACTGATCCATCACATCGGCGTCAATCCAGGTATATTCCTCGTCCATGCTTTTTCCCATGGATACACCCGACTGAATATGACCACCAAAGTTGTGATCAATGTCATACCAGTATCCTGCGGGTGCTACCCGTCTTGCATCCAGTTCCATGATTTCGAGCAGCACTTTCTGGTAATTACGCCTGGCTGTGCCGACATAGTCAAAATAAACATCTTTTTTCAGAAGCTTCAATTTCTTGATATTGGCGTCCATATCAAGAAGATTGATTTTAAGCTCATTGGACAACACCGCAATCCGGTTACTGATGCCCACGATCCGGGCGGATGCATTGGACATTTCCCGGACCTTTATAAACAGGCTGTAGACTGTGCCATAAAATATAAAAATAAAAAAAAAGAGAAAAATAAAAAGTTTTTTTGAAATACCTGGTGTCATGGGCATATCGTTACCATTTGCATAGGTAAAATTCTTTCTACCATGCCCGAACAGTCAAGTCAAATCCCGGCTGGGGCGAATACGTTTAGAGTTCTAAAAACAGGATCAAAATACGCACCCCAAACAGTCACCACATTTACCAGTATTGAATTTTCATAACGAATACTCTATACATACGTGGCTAGAAGATAGACATCCTGTCGAACACAGCACAAAAAAAGGAGAATTTAATGGGTGCTGATGTATTTTTCATGGACATGACCGCCACATCAAGGGAAAACCTGCCCGCCAAGTTGGAACGCCTGGTAACCCGGGCAGGACTGCACACTGTCCTGGAAAAAAATGATCTGACCGCTGTAAAGGTTCATTTTGGTGAACAGGGAAATACGGCATATATCCGGCCTGTTCTGATCCGGAAAATCATCCGGGCCATCAGAAAAACAGAGGCCACACCTTTTTTGACCGATGCCAACACCCTTTACGTGGGAACCCGCTCCAATGCAGTCTCCCATATCAAAACCGCCGTAGAGAACGGATTTTCTTATTCATCCATGGATGCAGCCCCTTTGATTATTGCCGACGGTCTGTTGGGAAAAAGTGAGACCGCTGTAACCGTAGATCTTAAACACAACACGGAAGTGTTTATCGGTTCAGAAATTATCAATGCCAACGCCATTGTATCACTGGCCCATTTCAAGGGGCATGAACTATCCGGATTTGGCGGCACCCTTAAAAATCTGGGAATGGGATGTGCCTCCCGCCGGGGAAAGCTGGACCAGCATTCCAATGTAAGTCCCAAAATTAAATCCAAAACCTGCATCGGCTGCGGCCTGTGTGCCCAGCACTGTCCAGGGCAGGCCATAACCATTGAAAACAAAAAGGCACATATTGACAAACCCGCCTGTATTGGATGTGCCGAATGCATTGTTCGCTGTCCCACCCAGTCCATCAAAATCAACTGGAACCAGGATGTCCCCGTGTTCCTTGAAAAAATGATGGAATATACGGCAGGTGTGCTGAAAGACAAATCCGGCAAATGCCTGTTTGTCAACTTTATCAACAATGTCTCGCCCAAATGTGACTGCCTGCCCTATGCTGAAGCCCCCATCTGTAACGATATTGGTGTGGTGGCATCCCGGGATCCCGTGGCCATTGACCAGGCCTGTGCAGATCTTGTGAACCAGGCCCAGGGCCTTTCATCGTCGGTACTGAAGACCCATCTGACCCCGGGAGAGGACAAATTCAAAGGTCTTTATCCATATGTGGACTGGGAACACCAGCTTGCGTATGCACAAGAGATCGGCCTTGGCACAAGAGACTACACTCTGATTAAACTGGAGACCCTGGTATATAAAAATCCAGGGGCACATGGATAGCTATGTATCTGGCAAAGGTAAAAAAAGAGGGACAGGCCACCTATGTCTTGCGTGAATCCGTCAAACAGGGAGAGCAGTTGGTGGCCCGGGATATTTTTGACATCGGTCCATGCCCCGGGGCCTGGATTGATTATCCCGGCGGCAATGCCTGGTATGTGAGCCCTGATCTGGAATCCAGGATTTCAACTATAGCCGGCGACGTTGACAAAAATCAGCTTGAAGATCTGTTCTGGCCTTTTATCCGGCCTGCCATCCGCAGGGCCACCCAGACCTTCAGGCAGCGCTCCTTTAAGCAATATAAGCCCTTGACCCGGACACAGAAAGAGACCATTGCAAGACAGGTCCATGCCTTTGACAAACGCCGGGCCCACTTTCTTAAATTCGGTAACATGGACCAAGGTCCCCTGGTGAACATGCCGGCAGTCCTTTTCAAGCAATTTCACAACAAATCCCGAGATGAGATCGAACAGCGTTTCATTTACCAGGAGCGGGTTTTGCGGCAGAAAGATTTGAAATCCTACGTATATACAGCACTTGATCTCCATCGTTTTTTCAAAGGATTTATGGCCAGACAGATGCCCCATGCCCTGGACCAGGATAAAGTGGAGGCCTTTTTTATCCAGGAGTTATGCCAGTTGAACAAGGAACTATTCGAGCTGACCAGCCAGCTGCACGAATACCTGATCCGGTATGCCGTCATGTTTTTTGACCACACTTACGGGGATTCGGTGTTGTTGGATGATATGGCCAAAGATTTCCAGTTCCGTCAAAGAAGCCGATGGTATAAGGCGCCTGGCGCCACTCCGCAGCTTGGGTTATCCCAGGCGCTCAAAATTTTTAACCTCACGGCCAAGGCCCTGGAGTCCATGGACAAGAAAGACCTGACCCGGGAATTCAGACGCCTGGCAAGGGAACATCATCCGGACAGGGGCGGCAGCCACGACATGTTTGTGGAACTGGGTAACGCGTACGAGGCCCTGCTTGAAAAAATATCATAAGTGCGCGACCGAAAACCGTAAATTTTGCAGATTATTTCGTTGGCCGTAAATTTTTATTCTAACATAGAAAACCTGGCTCTCTGAGCCAGGTTTTCTATGTTAGAATAAATAAACTTCCCGGAATTGATTGACAACAAAAAGAATCGATACTAATATTAGGTAATTATTGTTATATTTTGTGAATATTTTATCCCAAATTTCAACGCGTTACAAAAGAGATCAAGTGTTACATGTTTTCCTGAAAAAAATCATTCTGCTGCTTTTGTTTCTGTCCGGTTTGTTCTCTATTTTACCCGTCACTTGCCCCGCCTCACAGAACACGGATTTGACTGAATTCTCCATTGAAGAACTTATGGAGATCAAAGTAACTTCCGTGAGTAAAAAAAGCCAGCGGCTGTCTGACAGTGCTGCAGCAATTTTCGTAATTACCCGGGAAGAGATCAGACGTTCCGGGGTCACCAGTATTCCTGAGGCCCTGCGAATGGCCCCGGGCGTAAATGTGGCACGTATTGATGCCAACAAATGGGCTGTGAACTGCAGGGGCTTTAACAGCCGTTTTTCTCCAAGTCTTCAGGTTCTTGTTGACGGGCGCAGTGTGTATACCCCCAGTTTTTCAGGCGTTTACTGGGAAGTAACAGATGTGCTGCTTGGGGATGTGGACCGCATTGAGGTCATCCGAGGTCCTGGAGCCACCATCTGGGGATCCAATGCGGTCAATGGGGTGATCAATATTATCACCAGGAGAGCCAATGATACCCAGGGCGGTTTTTTACAGGCGTCTGCAGGATCAAAGGAAAAAAACATGGTGGCCGCAAGATACGGCGGCACCATGGGTAAAGACAGATTCTGGCGGATTTACGCCAAACACAGGGCCAGGGATGACTTTCAGTATCTTTCCGGAGAAAATGCAGGGGACGACTGGCAGATCAATCAGGCCGGCTTCCGCATAGATGCCCAATTGTCTTTGACCGACAATTTCACCCTCCAGGGGGATATCTACGACGGCCATATCCACCAGAACCTTTATATTTACAGTCAGAATATCAATTACAATCATACGCCGCCCGACTACATGGATGAATTCCCCGTAAAAACCGATGTATCCGGTGGCAACATCATGGGCCGTTGGACAAAGGTTCTTTCCGGGACATCGGAAATGTCTGTGCAGATCTATTACGATGCCATGTATCGTTCCGAGGATATCCTCAACGAAGACCGAAAAAACGTTGATGTGGAATTCCAGCACCATTTTGGGTTGGGTTTTAAGAATGATATTATCTGGGAACTCAGACTGCGCCATTCATCTGATGATTATTCAGGTTCCAAAGTTGCCGATGTGGATCCTGTCCGCACAAGTGACCTTCTCTACTCGGCCTTTATCCAGGATGAAATATCTTTACTTGGGGATGAAATCAAATTGACCATTGGTTCAAAATTTGAGCACAACGATTATACCGGCCTTGAAATCCAGCCATCCACAAGGCTGTTGTGGGCACCGGGTGAACACCACAGATTATGGGCAGCCGTTTCCCGGGCCACCCGAATTCCTTCCCGGGTAGAGGCCAATGCCCTGGTTTATCTCTGCGGAAAAGTACAGCCCAAAAGCCCGCGCAATAACCCGTCTCCTTTGTATAGAAGATTCGTAAATAATGAGGATCAAGCGGCAGAAACATTGTGGGCCTGGGAAGCAGGATACCGGTTTTTCCCACAACAAAACCTCTCAATTGATTTGGCATTGTTCTTCAATGACTATCAAAATCTAAGGATCTATTCACCGCAGGATTCTAACTATGATGTTGTATTAAGCAACATGTCCAATGCCCGGTCCTGGGGGGCAGAGATTGCCGTGGATCTGACCACAAGCAGGAAAACCCAATGGACCCTGGCCTATTCACTGACATACCATGATTATGACAATGACCAGGATTTTGAAATCGACTATGGATTTACAAAACATCTGGTGTCTTTAAGGGGGCGCTTTGATTTGACGGAAAACCTGACCCTGGACGCTTGGTTTAGATATGTGGGCAAAACACAGGCAAATTTCGTATTTTCTGATACGCTCATCTATGAAATTGACGATTACGCGAACCTGGACCTGCGCCTGGGATGGAAGATCCGGCCGGATCTGGAATTTTTCCTGACCGGGCAGAATCTGCTCCAGGACCGCCATCTTGAGTTTGTCCAGGAAGCATTCAGTTATGCTGTGGAAGTTCCCCGCAGTGTCTATGCCGGCCTGACCTATAAATTCTGAAATATGCTGTATTCCCCATGACAAAGAGTAAGACAGATGCAACCGTTAACGCATAAAATAATAAAAGTATTCATCCCGGCCTGCATTTGCCAGTTTCTGTTATTTCTTCTTGCTATAGGAACAGTCCACTCACAAAACCTTGAAGAGTACAGGGTTAAAGCAGCCTTTGTTTATAATTTCACCAAACTCATTCAATGGCCCCAAAAGGCATTTGACAATGAAGGGGAACCCTTTAACATAGTGGTGTTTGGTAATGAATATATGAAAGAATATTTTCAGACCATTGACGGAAAAATAAGTACCGGACGCGTTATATCTATCCAGTATTCTGATCCCAATGCCTTCGATTATAAACAAATGCTGGCAGAAAGTCAGATTGTATTTATCAGCAGGCATACACGTTTGGAACAGGTTCTGGAAATTTTAAGTCATGTTGGGAACAGACCGGTGCTCACTATTGGTGAAGTCAAAAATTTCAGCCGGGCTGGAGGCATCATTCAATTTTTTACAAGAGATGATCATCTCCATTTTGAAATCAATATTAAAAATGCTGAGGCACACCAGCTCAAATTCAGCTCCAGGTTGCTTAAACTGGCTGTCATCGTCAATGGAAAATAATGAAACGCCAAAACAAAACAAACCATAGCACCGTTTCCATCAGGGCAAAACTGATCCTGACCCTTGGATTCACGGCATTGCTGGCCCTTTTTATGATGGCCGCTGCCATGGTGGCCTATGAAATCTATAATGCCAGAAACAATCTGGTCGATGAACTTGTATCCATGGCGGACTTAATTGCATTGAACTCTTCGGTTGCCATGATGTTCAATGACCGGAATGCGGCATTGGAAGACCTAAGCGCCCTGTCTGCAAAACAGGGCATTATCGGCGCAATCCTATACGACACCCATGGTACAATTTACGCTGACTTTTCAAAGGGGCCCATTCCCATTGCCAGGCTGGCCCATGAAGTCAGGCCCATAGACCCCCCAGGACTGCCCCCAATTGAGAGAATTGCTTCCCAAAAAGTTTTCAGCAGATTTACAAACGGTCATGCCCATGTGATCCTGCCGGTCAATTTTCAAGACAATTTTTTAGGTGCCATTCATCTGATTGATGATATGCAGCAACAGAAAAAAAGACTGTCTGCATATTATATGATTGTTGCGGGTATTGTCACCATCTCTTTGGTAGTGGTGCTGATTTTATCTTCCAAAATCCAGTCCATCTTCACCCGTCCATTATTTGATGTCATTAATTCCATGGGGAAGGTAACCCGGGAAAAGGACTATCAGGTCAGGGTAAAAAAATACAGTGACGATGAATTTGGTGTGCTTGTGGAACAGTTTAACCAAATGATTAAGGAGATCCAGGCCAGGGACGAAGCGCTGAATTCATACAGTTCAAGCCTTGAATCCAGAGTCGAGCAAAGAACCATGGACCTGACCCAGGCCAAGGAAGAACTTGAATCCACGGTCATTCATCTGGAAAAGGCCCAAAAACAAGCAGAGGAAGCCAGCCAGGTAAAATCCAGGTTCCTTGCCAACATGAGCCATGAAATCAGAACGCCCATGAACGGCATTATCGGCATGACGGAAATGCTGCTTTCATTCGATCTTCCCAGTGAACAGAAGACATTTGCGATCAATATCCAAAAATCTGCCCAGGCCCTGCTTGCAATCATCAATGATATTTTAGATCTTTCCAAAATTGAAGCAGGCAAACTTGAAGTTGAATCCATTTCTTTTGATCTAGATACCCTGCTGACCGACATCAAAACACTTTTAATGCCTGTTGCCAGGGAGAAAAAACTATATTTAAGTGTTGAAATCCAAAAGGACGCACACCTTTTCCTGTTGGGGGACCCAACAAGGATCAGGCAGATACTGATCAATCTTGTGGGCAATGCCATAAAATTTACAGAAAAAGGCGGGGTAACCATCATGGTGTCGACCTTCTTATCAAAAGACGGTGAATTTCAAAATTTTGAAGACCAAGGATTCCGGGTTGACCTGAGCATCTCCATAAAAGATACCGGTATTGGGATCCCATCTAAAAAACAAACTCTTTTATTCACACCGTTTTCCCAGACCGACGCCTCTTTTACGCGCAAATACGGAGGCACCGGACTTGGTCTTGCCATTTCATCGAATCTGGTGTCACTTATGGGAGGCACCATCAAGTGCACCAGTAAACCGGGAAAGGGAAGCATCTTCTCCTTTGTTCTTCCTTTGAGACTGGCGGAAAAAAGTGATAACGGGGGATCTTTGACCGCCCATGCCCGACCCGAAAAGACGGATAAAATCAATCTTCATGTGCTGGTGGCCGAAGACAATATCACCAATCAGGATGTTTTTTCAGCTATGCTTGAAACCTTTGGATGTAAGGTGGATATTGCAGTCACGGGTGCTGATGCCAGGGATAAGTTTATCTGTTTAAAACCGGACATCATCCTCATGGACTGCCAGATGCCCGTAATGGATGGTTACCAGGCCACCCGGGAAATCAGGGAACATGAAGCAACCCTTGGCACCCATACTCCAATCATCGCCATCACCGCCCATGCCATGAAAGAAGACCAGGATAATTGCCGGGATGCCGGCATGGACGATTTTTTGACAAAACCCTTCATGATGGGAGATCTTTTGGAAATGCTAAAAAAATGGCGCATCCGTCTGAATCCGTCTGGATCTGATGCTGTAGATAGTGCCGACCACACGACACTCTAATGACTTGACTCTATTAGAAAAAACCATTGTTGTATTCCGTTTAACGCAATCTAAACAAAAAAAGGGCTGAAATTTTGACCTGTACCAAATCTATACTCATCGAAAAAATTTCAGATACATTTGATCAGCACCCTTCTCAGTCCAAAGAGGTAGTTGAAACCCTGATTGAAATCATGAAGTCCACCTTGGCGTCGGGCGAAGATATTATGATTTCCGGATTTGGAAAATTTCAGGTAATTGAAAAAACGCCGAGAAAGGGTAGGAACCCAGCTACAGGAGATGCCATGATCCTTAAAAAAAGACGGGTTGTCACGTTCAAGTGTGCGGGCAAACTTAAAAACAAAATGAACCAACAGGAAACCAGAGACTATGAGCCTGTTTGATAATTGATGAATCGGCTGCAATCCCATGAAAATGGCTCCAATTCCCCCAAATTTTATGTCAATAGTCCGGTCCGGCTATTAACAGAAAATTTGTGAAAATTGGTTCTCATTTTCATGAGATTTCGCTTTGATCCCCTAATTATCAAACAGGCGCTAAGGCCCATGATCAAAAAAAATCGCCCATCTGCTTGTCTTTTAAACCGCTTTGGGCGTTACGCCAACGGACAGACATACCTAATATGTTTCCTTTGGCGTGCCTTGATGGCGACTTAAAATCCGGCGTATCTGTGGCAGATTTGATTCTGGCCATGGGCCTTACAGGCAGCACCATTTAGATCATCAGCGACGTTTGCCGGCCACCTCCCAATCGTGGATCCTGGTGGTTTCGTGAATCTCTTCCCATCCTGTGATCATTCCTGAAATGTGGCTGAACAGGGAGTGCCCTGTTGTGGTCATGTACACATGGACCACCAGAAACGCGAGCAGTAGAAATGCCACCATGGTGTGGAGCAGTGCCACCGGTGCCAGGGACCAGGCCACGCCCCCCCAATAATTCCAGGTGTAATATAAGATGCCTGAAACCATTTGGACCGGCAGCATCAAAGCCGACAATGCCAGATAGGTCAGGCGCTGCAAAGGATTGTGTTTGGCACCTGGCGTTTTTTCAACCGGGTGGGGTCTGCCCTGAAAAATCCCGAATGCATAGTAAAGCGCCACATCGATGAGTTTTCGGGTTGTGGGGATGTATTGACGCCACTCCCCGGTGGTGAAAAGCCAGAATACAAAAAAAGCAAAAAGCACCAGCCATAAAAGCCCCACAAAGTTATGGGCGTTTACTGCGGTTTCATATCCCATCAAGGTGTAGGAGCCATGGATTTCAAAGCCTGTGATCAGAAGAAATATGATCATCCCGGCCTGCAGCCAGTGCCAGAATCGTTCAAAGCGTGTGTACAGATATACTTTAATGGTTTTTGTCTGGTCCATGATATTGTGTTCCTTTTTTAATGTTTTCCGTTTCTGGTGAAAAACCGTCCCAGACCATGGAGGGTGACACCGATACATGATCCAAGCACAAGTATCCATCCTGCCCAGTCCATCATGGCAAGGTTATCCCGCCCGGGCATGTAAAAGCCGGTCAGATTGGCGAGCCGTCCGGTATCTTTGACATGGCATTGGGTGCATGAAAGGACATTGCCCCTGGGGGCGACCATATGTGTGATGGGAAACACATAAGCGGTATCAACAAAATCATACTCGCCAGAGTAGGGCAGGTTCAGATATTTTTGGCCGTACGCAATGGCAGCATCCCAGTTAAACCCTTTCCAATAGGCGGCTTTGTCGGTTTTATCTTTGGGGAACAGGTGTGGTGCCACAAGCTTTTTATGGATTTTATCATAAGGAACTTTTCCCCGGTGCACCTTGAACGGAAAAATGCGTGAGTTTTCATCGGTCATGTCGCCGGATGGGTTGCTGATAAACACTTCGCCGGACGGATCAATGGTGTCCTTCAAAGTGAGGTGATCAATGGACCCATTGTACCAGAAGTATTCGGGGACCATATTTTTCCCCCACCTGAATTCGCCTTTTTTGGTCATATAGGCAGGTTTACCGAACTCACCCTTCACGGTGTAAGGTTTGCCATCCTTCTTTTTTCCCGCCGCAGACCAATCCCAGTACATCTTGGTGGGGTTGATACGGGCATATTCAGGAATATGGCAGCTCTGGCATGCTACCCGGTCGGTGTGGTCATTGGCCTTGGCATTGTGCTGGTGGGGTTCCCTGCCGTGGCAGGAAACGCAGGTGATCTTTGAGGTAAGATCATCCTCAATCAAGGATTTTTTATTTTCAGCCGCAGGCTGGGTATAGATCCGGCCCGCAATATGGTGTTCTGAGGTGGAGTGGCACCGGGTACAATTAAAATTCTGTCCGTCAATTCCCATATGGACATCCAAGTGTTTATCTGGTTTGATCAAGGAGGAGTCCAGATCTCCATGCTTGACGCCGTCACCGCCACCGCCATAAAAATGGCAGGCCCCACAGTTTTTACGTCCGGGCAGGCCCACACTTTGGGCCACTTTATTCCAGTCCGGTGGATAGTATGTTTTTTTGTTTCCTTTAAATATTCTGGTCTTCTTGGCTGGATGGCCGGCCCCGGAAGGGAATTTTTTGTACGTCCCGGTGCTTTCGTGGCAGACAAGGCAGTCCACCTTGGTTTGATCCGTAAAATCAAAGTCTTTGTTCTTCCAACCATATCCTGCATGGCATGATGTGCAACGAGCCTCGTTGCTTTGGGCGTTGATTCAGAAGTTATTAACGGACAGCCCGCCTTTCCCCAGTGGAACGGCAGGATCTTTTCCAGGGGCTTTCCAGGTCCAGTGGATGGTTTTATGAAACTGAAGGGCCGCCTCATTATGGCAGGTCAGACAGGCCGCCGTTACTTCCGGGCCCGAGGAGAATTCCTGCTGCAAAATTTCAAATTTTGAATGATCCGCAGTAATCCATGGTTTTTTTTCTTTTACCGCCTGTTTGGCAAGCACCCTGCCAGGCGCCAGTTCTGTTTCGCTGCCGCCTGTGGATGCTGTGCAGGGCACAGGAGCGGCCCACAGTAAAAGCAAGGTGGTTACCAGGGCAACAAGTTGATTTTGCTTGTGCTTCATCATGTTAAATAAATGCCTCCATTTGATTTGGACCGGGCCGGATTGATCTTTTCCGGGCCCCTCAGGCCCATGGGTTTTAGGCCATGTTAACCGTTTCGTGGATGATAATGTTATCTGCTTCATTCAAGACATTTGCAGCAGGGCACTACAGCCGCCCCCTGCGAATAATGGCCACCAACAGCCAGACACCCAGGACCGCCGCAGCAATGAATCCGGCAATGCCGATGATGGAGACTCCGAAGATCATGGGTGGAATCTGGGAGTTAAGTACAATGGCCGAGCCCAGGATCAGACCGGCAATGATGATGGCAAAAGAGATCCGGTTGGATGTCTGATCCTGGATCATCATCAACCGTTCCAGGCCTTCTATGTTGATGGAGGCCCTTATTTTTCCCTGTTTGATCTGTGTGATCATCTGGCTTGTATCCGATGGCAGGGTCTGCAAAAGGATAAAGATATCCCTGGCGATATTGCTCAATTCCCTGGAAAGACGTGGCATTGAATACTTGCGCAGGGCCGCTGCCTTGATATAGGACCGGGCATGGCCAAGCATATCAAATTGTGGATCTAATGTGCGTACCACCCCCTCAAGGCTGATAAACGCCTTCATCATTAAAAACAGGTCCGGCGAAATTCTCAGCCCGTGCCGGGTGCAAAGCTCAAGAAACTGGTGAATCATGCGGCTGGGGTTGATCTCTTCAAGGGGTCTGGACAGATATACGGCACAAAATTGTGAGATATCTTTTTCCAGTGCCGCCATATTGACCGATTCCTCAGGTTCGGTCAGGCGGCACAGCAGACGGGCTGTATTCCGGGTATTTTTTGAGGCAAGCCCCTGGAGCAGATCAATGAATAACTCCCGGGTGACCAAATCTAAAAATCCGGTCATGCCGAAATCAATCATGCAGATGCGCTGGTCTTCCAGGATAAGAATATTGCCGGGATGGGGATCGGCATGGAAGAACCCAAACTCAAATATCTGGCGCATGACAAAATCAGCACCTGCACGGGTGATCTTTTTTCTGTCAAGGCCTGCCCGGTCAATGGCCTCAACATCATCCGCCTTGGTCCCCCGGATAAATTCCATACACAGCACCCGTTGTGTGGAATGGGACCGGTATACACGGGGAATATGGATGGTCGGATCTTTGGCAAACTGATCTGCCATCTGTTCCATACTGGCCGCCTCCACCATGTAATCCAGCTCTTTTTCCAGGGACCGGGCAAATTCTTCAACGATCTTCACAGGCCGGAATATGGCGATATCTTCCAGGTTTTTTTCCATGACCTGGGCCAGGTAGTGGATGATCTCCAGATCCACCTCAACGATTTTACGGATACCGGGGCGCTGAACTTTCACCGCCACCTGTTCGTCTGGGGACAGTTCGGCCCGGTGAACCTGTCCGATGGACGCCGAAGCAAAGGGTGATGCCTCAAAGGAATGGAACACCTCACCAATGGGTTTGCCGAACTCTGCAAGGATAATCTGGCCAACCTGTTCAAATGAAAAGCAGGGCACCTTGTCCTGGAGTTTGGCAAGTTCCCGGGTCAGATCCAAGGGGATCAGGTCGGGGCGTGAGGATAAGACCTGGCCCATTTTAATGAAGGTGGGTCCAAGCTCCTCCAACACCATCCTGATCCGTTGATTCCTGGACATTTTTTGATGGGGTTTTGAAAACAGAATTTTATCCAGATAATGATTGATCTTCATGGCATCAATACTATTTTCAAATCCGTATTTGAAAATGATGCCGATGATTTGCTGGTAACGGACCAGATGCCGGTACCGTTTAGTGACCTTGGAAATGGTCGTAAAACTGAGCATTGTCAGAGAAACAGGCCTGGGTTTCAGGCACCCTTTTCATTTTTTTGGGACAGCGCGTCGATCCGGGCATTCAGTGCATCAATGTCTGCACGGGTGGGCAGATCCAGGCGTTTGAGCACCGATTCCACAATCTCTTCAACCTTTTTATCAAGGCTGGATTTTGCGTCGTCATACCGTTGTTTACACGTTTCTATAAATTCCTTTGCCTCTTTCTGGTTCATCTCAGACTGGTCAGCAACCTGCCTGGCAAAGGCTTCGATCTCTTTTTTGGAGCGCAACGCCATACCCACCCCGGTGAGCAAACTGTTTTTCAGGGTTTCAAGCATGTTCTTTTCCTCCATTTTTTTCAAAAACAGGTCCCGGAAAAGAGTTTTCCGGGAACTTTTATCCTATTTTGATCCAAAAGATACATCCAGTATATCTTCTACACAGGTATCGCCTTCAAGAATGGCATCCATTTTACCATAAGATCCAGGCAAAAGCGTGTTGATAAAAAATCTGGCTGACGCCATCTGTCCTGCATAAAAAGCGGCATCTTTATTTTTGGCCGCTTTGGCCGCCACAGCTTCGGGATCAAGGGAGCCCGCTTTTTTGGCCAGTTTGGGCGCGGCAATGCAGGCACGCCACAGATGCATCCAGGCAAAGGAGATCTCCCCTGTGATCTCCAGGAAAGGATGGGCAAAGGCGTATGCGTTAAGCGCCTTTTCAGACCGGGATCTTGCACCGATCTCATTGGCAAGGGTTTCAAACCGGACCAGGGCGCTTTCCACCTTTTCGGCAAGTGCCGTAATACCTTTAATCTCTTTGGCCTCATTGACGGTTTTTCTGATTTGATCCAGAAAATAGGCAAAACTCTGGCCTTTGTTCATAGACAGCTTGCGGCCAAGGAGATCCATGGCCTGGATGCCGTTGGTGCCTTCGTAAATCATGAAAATTCTGGAATCGCGCATGAGCTGCTCTGCCGGAAATTCCCTGCAGAATCCATATCCGCCGTAAACCTGGACCCCGTGGGAGCAAACCTCAAGGGCCTTGTCTGTGACATAGCCTTTGACAATGGGGGTGAGCACCTCAATCAACGCCGCAGTATTGGCCTTTAATGTCTCATCATCTGTGGTGTGAACAATGTCCTCGCATTTGGCATAGTAATAGTGCAAAGAGCGCATGCCTTCGGTGTATACCTTCATGTTTAACAGCTGGCGTTTCACATCCGGGTGGTTGATGATGGTTACGCTTTTGGCTGTGGCATCCTTGCCCGCTGTAAGATGCCGGCCCTGTACCCGGGTTCTGGCATAATCAAGGGCGTTCATATACGCAGCAGATGCCACGGCAAACCCCTGGACCCCCACAAAGGCCCGGGATTCATTCATCATTTGAAACATTTCGGGCATGCCCTTGTTTTCCTGGCCCAGCAGTGTGCCGATGCACGGTCCTTTGTCTCCCAAAGCCAGGGTGCACGTGGCATTGCCGTGGATCCCCATCTTTTCTTCAAGGCCTGTGCACACCACATTGTTGAATTCACCTAAAGATCCGTCTTCATTCACCAGGTATTTGGGCACCAGGAACAAAGAGATGCCCCGGGTGCCGGCAGGTGCGCCCTCAATGCGGGCAAGGACCGGATGGATAATGTTATCGCAAAGATCGTGGTCTCCTGCGGATATGAAAATTTTTGTCCCTTCAATGGTATAGGTGCCGTCATCGTTCAAGGTGGCTGTGGTGGTCAAGGCGCCCACGTCGGAACCGGCCTGGGGTTCGGTCAGCAGCATGGTGCCGCCCCACTGGCCTGCAAACATTTTTTTCATGTACAGTTTTTTCTGGGTTTCATCCCCAAAGGCTTCCACCAGTTTGGCGGCGCCGTGGGTCATGCCGTAATAGAGCATAAAGGCGGAATTGGCGCCCACCATATATTCCAGGGCTGCACACCCTACGATTTTGGGCATGCCCTGTCCGCCTACGTCCGGATTATCCGGATCATCGCACATGGCCAGCCATTCACCTTCGCAAAACAGCTTCCAGGCCCGTTTAAAAGATTCCGGCGTGGTCACTTTACCATTCTCAAGGGTGCAGCCGATCTCATCCCCGTCCTTCAATGTGGGCAGGATCTCCTTAATGGCAAGGTTCCTTGCCTCGGAGACGATCAGATCAATGGTCTTTTTATTGAACTCCTCAAATAACTCATGCTCAACCACTCCGATTTGTTCATGCAATACAAAGTCGATGTCGCGTCTGTCTGCGATTGCCTGTGCCATATTTATCATTCCTTCTTTAAAGTTGTTAATACAGGCATGTGCTGTGCCCAACAACATGCCGGCTGACGAAAAATATGATATATTTAGTATAAAACCTTTGATCTTTTCAAATCTTTTTAAAATAATTAATCTGAATTTACAAAGTTATTTGCTTGTGTTGGCCTTTTTAGTACAAGAAGGTTTTAATATGATTATTTTTTTGCTAAAAGAGTATTTATTTTTGACCCGGTTTCATATGGGTTTTAGGATGCTGTAACCACGGAAACAATAAAATCAATCATATCGCTTGTCTTTTTACCTGGTTTTCGTGTTGCGCCAACAGGGCCCCATATCCCATTCCATTGGCGCGCCTTGAAACCAGGCAATCAACTCATATAAATCTGGCCTGCGCTCTATGGTGGTTTTTAATATCTTTGTGGCCCTTAGTTCTGAAAATAAATATCTAACTGATGGAAACAAAAAAGCATGCGAATAAAATGTTGGGGATCCAGGGGGTCAGTCTGTGTATCAGGTCAGCAATATATCAAGTACGGGGGCGATACCACCTGTTTTGAGATCCAGTCCAATTCCGGTGACGTTGTGATCATTGACGCCGGAACCGGTATTCGCAGACTTGGCAAGTGTCTGGTTCAAAGGAAAATTAAAACCTGTTATCTGCTTTTGACCCATACCCACTGGGATCACATCATTGGTCTGCCCTTTTTTCATCCTCTGTTTGATAAAAACACAACCCTTCACATCCAGGACCGCACCTTTGCCGGCCTGAGCACCCGGCAGGTGCTTGACCAGGTGATCTCCATGCCTTTTTTTCCCGTGAGGCTCAAGGATTACAATGCCGACATCCGGTTTGATGCATCCTTGAACAACCGTTTTTCCATCGGCAGTATGGATATTGACACCATTCCCACCTCCCATTCCCAAAACAGCATTGGATACCGGTTTATGGAAAATGGGAAAACCTTTGTGTTTCTTACGGACAATGAACTTGGAAAAACCCATCCCCAGGGCAAAAGCGTTGACGCATACATCGATTTCTCCAGGGATGCGGATGTATTGTTTCATGACACCGAATACACGGATGATGAGTATCAGAAGAGAACCGGGTGGGGGCACTCCTGCCTGTCCGATGTTCTGGATTTAAGTGTCAGGGCATCGGTGGGACAGCTGGGTCTGATCCATATTAATCAGGATAGAACCGATGACCAGGTGGATGCCATGGTAGATCAGTGCCGCCGGTTTTTCAAGAAGCATGCGCTTTCCACCCCCTGTTATGCCGTTTCTGCGGATTTTGAAATTTTTTTATAGACAGTATGTTACGCGCATTCTTAATTCTTTTTCGTTTTGTGACCTCTCCTTTGCAGCGTTTTTTTCCAACGACCTGGAACGCCGTTCAAAATTTTGCCCACCCACGGGTGGTTACCATGCTCTTTTTCGGGTTCAGTGCAGGGCTTCCCATTCTGTTGATTTTTTCCTCCCTCTCCCTTTGGCTGCGTGAGGCCGGTGTCCAACGTTCGGCGGTTACGTTTTTTTCCTGGGCAGCCCTGGGCTATTCCTTTAAATTTATCTGGGCGCCATTGGTGGATCAGATGCCCGTTCCGGTGATGAGCCGGAAGCTTGGCCGGCGCAGGGCCTGGATATTTCTGGCACAGATTTGCATTGCGGCATCCATTTTTGCCATGTCCATGATTGATCCGGCAAGGGGTCAAAATTATATGGTTTTTATGGCCCTGGCAGCTGTAGGCCTGGGCTTTTCTTCGGCCACCCAGGACATCGCCATTGATGCATATCGCATTGAATCCGCCGACAAAAGCCTCCAGGCCCTGATGGCTTCGGTGTATATTGCCGGATACCGGATCGGGATGCTGGCCGCAGGCGCCGGCACCCTGTTTCTGGCCCAGATCCAGGGCTCCTGCCCAGGCGCCTACGATTATACGGCCTGGCGTACGGCATACCAGATAATGGCTGGACTGATGGCCATTGGTATGATCACCGTCTGTGTGATTAAAGAACCTGACGTCACGGCCAAAGCCGCAAATCATACCCGGACCAGGGATCATGCCCGGTTTTTTACTCTTTTTTTAGTCTCTGCCGGGGCTTTTGTGGGATGGTTCTATTTTTCATCCGGGTTGACATCCTCAGTCAGAGAGCAGGTCGCCTATATCGTAAAAAATCCTTTGGCAGCCGGATTCATAATTGAAACAATAAGACTTGCCGGAGGCATCTGCGCGGGGTTTCTGGCCGCAAGGGTGATGGTGGCCCTGAAGGTGGCGGACATGGAGATGATCCGCTCCGGCTATGTTGAACCGGTCTCGGAGTTTTTTTCCCGGTACGGCTTAAGCCTGGCCTGGCTGCTTCTTGGGCTCATTGGCCTGTACCGGATTTCGGACATTGTTCTCGGGGCAATTTCCAATGTTTTTTACCAGGATATGGGATTTTCAAAAATTCACATCGCAAGCATCGTAAAAACATTTGGGTTGTTTATGACCATTGCCGGTGGTTTTCTGGGGGGCACCCTGTCCATTCAATTCGGGGTGATGCGCATTCTTTTTACCGGGGCATTGCTGTCAGCCCTTACAAACCTTTTATTTGTACTCATGGCCTGGACCGGTCCGGCGTTACCCATGCTCTACCTTGTGATTTCTGCGGATAACCTGGCAGGCGGTTTGGCCGGTGCTGCATTTGTGGCCTTTTTATCCAGCCTGACCAATGTCCGGTTCACCGCCATTCAATATGCCGTATTTTCCTCACTGATGACCCTTGTGCCCAAGATCTTTTCCGGATATTCCGGGAGCATGGTAGATCAACTGGGATACCCTGTGTTTTTCACCATGACCGCTGTGATGGGTATCCCTGTTCTTATTTTAATTCTGATCTGTGGGGCCCGACTGCAACCCAACGAAACAAAAAGACAGATCAACCTTTAAGGCAGGGTTTACGTGCTGCTGTCACCTCATCCAGGCGTCTCACTTTAGTAAGATGGGGCGCGGATTTCAATTTATCCGGGTCTGACGCCGCCTCTTTAACAATGGCTTTTACCGCTTCTATAAACTGATCAATATCATTTTTGGATTCGGTTTCAGTGGGTTCCACCATAAAGGCGGCATCCACCACCAGGGGAAAATATACTGTGGGGGGATGAAATCCGTAATCCAACAGACGTTTGGCCATATCCATGGTATTGACATGGTGTTCCTGAACGGTCTTGTCGGTAAAAACACATTCGTGCATGCAGGGTCTGTCGTAGGGCAGATCCAAGGTGGTTTTCAGGCGCTCCTTGATGTAGTTGGCATTGAGCACGGCAAGTTGGGAGGCATGTTTCAGGCCCTTTGCCCCCATGGACAGAATGTATGAAAAGGCCTTGATCATGACGTTGAAATGGCCGTAAAAAGTATGCATCCTTCCAATGGTGTCCGGGCAATCTGTAACAAAGGAATAGGTATCGTTTCTCTTTTCAATCCGCGGCACAGGAAGAAAGGGGATCAGATCCTGGGCCACGGCCACCGGACCGGCCCCAGGTCCGCCGCCGCCATGGGGGGTGGAAAAGGTCTTGTGAAGATTTAAATGGAGGACATCAATGCCGAGTTCACCAGGCTTGTGGATTCCCATGACAGCATTCATGTTGGCGCCATCCCCGTAGACAAGGCCGCCTTTGGCATGAACGATGTCACAGACTTCCTTGATGTTATCCTCAAACAAACCCAGGGTGTTGGGGTTGGTGATCATGATACCGGCGGTTTCTTCGTCCATGACTGCGGCAACGGTCTTGGGTTCCAGGATCCCTTTGGGGCCTGATTTCATATTTACGGATTGATACCCGCAAAGGCTTGCAGACGCAGGGTTGGTGCCATGGGCCGTGTCCGGGATCAGAATTTTTGAACGCTGTTTTCCCTGTTTGGCGTGCCAGGCATGGATCATGAGCATCCCCGTAAGCTCCCCATGGGCCCCGGCAGCAGGCTGCAGCGTGACCGCAGGAAATCCCGTGATCTCCCCGAGCAGTTGTTCCAGTTCATACATCAGTTTTAACGCCCCTTGTGAAAACGCCTCCCCGGCCAAAGGGTGGGCCGCGGCAAATCCTTTGCGGGCTGCCTGAACCTCATTGGTTTTGGGGTTGTATTTCATGGTGCAGGATCCCAGGGGATACATGCCCGAATCGATACTGATATTCCATTGGGACAACCGTACAAAATGGCGGACCACGTCAAGTTCCGACAGTTGCGGCAGTTCTGGTGGATCACCGGTGAGTGCTGGATCAAGGTCTGCCCTTGGCACATCGCGTCTGGGTATGGAGATACCGCATCTGCCTTCCCGGCTTTTGTGCCACAATTCAGGTTCGTTAAAGATAAGACCGCTTGCAGCTGATTGTGTCATGATTATACCTCCTTTGCCAACAGGTCCATGGCCTGTCTGGACACGGTTTCCGTGGCGCAGAAAAGATAATGGTCTGCCATCTCCGGGTAATAGGATTCAAGGGGGACTCCGGCAAACACATTGTGTTTTTCGGCAAGCTCCCGTCGCTTGTCCCCAAATCCGGCTGGGGCTTTAAGAACAAATTCATTGAAAAAAGCGCCGTTATAAACGGATTCAAACCCGGCATCCACCAGCACGTTTTTCAGGTAAACCGCCTTATCATGATTGAGCTGGGCAATTTCCCTGATGCCGTTTTTTCCCGCGGCCGCCATATATATCGCAGCGGTCATGGCGTTGAGCCCGTTGTTGGAACAGATGTTGGAAGAGGCTTTTTCCCTGCGGATATGCTGCTCCCGGGTGGCCAGGGTCAGCACATACCCTCTGCGGCCCTTTGAATCGGTGGTTTTTCCCACGAACCGGCCGGGAAGGGTTCTCATCAATTTCTGTGTACCTGCTAGAAGACCAAGCCCCGGCCCCCCAAAGTTTTTTGCCATGCCAAGGCTCTGGCCTTCCCCTGCCACAAGATCAGCCCCAAAATCTCCCGGACTTTTCAGCAGCCCATGGGCCAGGGCCTCGGTAAATGAGGTAATGAATACGCAATTTTTCTCGCTGGCACAGGCTTTAATACTGCCCAGATCCTCAATGTTGCCCAAAAAATTAGGGGACTGAACCGCCACCCCTGCAATACCATCCATGGATTTCAACGCCGCCACATCTGTCAGGCCGTTTTGATCTGCAGGTATCTCAACCATTTCATATCCAGCCGGCCGAAGATAGGTCTTCATGATATGGCGATGGGCGGGATGAATAAGGCTTGATACGGCCACTTTATTTGCGGTTTTTGATTTACGAAGGGCGATCAGTGCGCATTCTGCCAGGGCAGTCCCCCCATCGTAATGGGATGCCGTGGCAATATCCATACCTAAAAGCGTGGTAACCATGGTTTGAAATTCATAGATCCCCTGCAAGGTGCCCTGGCTTACCTCGGGTTGGTAAGGGGTGTAGGCGGTCATAAATTCGGACCTGGAAATAAGGTAGGGCACAATGGCTGGAATATGGTGGTCATAGGAGCCTGCACCCATCAGGCATGTATATGGTCTGCATGCCGCATTTTGTGAGGCAAGTTCCTCCATCCGGGCATTTAAATCCCACTCGCTTAAGGCCTCCGGCAGGCTCAATCCGCTCTTTGTCCTGGCAGAATCAGGAATGGTTTCAAATAACTGATTCAGGTCGGCGTGGCCGGTCACAGCCAGCATCTGGTCGATCTCCTGTCTGGTATGCGGCAGGTAACGCATGACATTTATCCTTTCAACATTTCAAGGTATGCAGCCCGGTCCTTGAGGCTGTCCAGTTCAGACAGATCCTGGGGTTTGATTTTGACAATCCAGCCTTTGTTGTAGCAGTCTGTGTTGACAAGCTCTGGTTCATCTTCAAGTGTTGTATTCACCGCAACGACTTCACCTGAAATGGGAAGAAAAATTTCAGATACTGCTTTAACAGACTCCACACTGCCAAACTCGTCTGCTTGTTCAAAGGTGTCGCCAATTTCAGGGACTTCCACAAAAACAATTTCGCCAAGCTGGTCCTGGGCATAATCAGAAATACCCACGCTGACCAGATCGCCTTCAACCTTTGCCCATTCATGGTCATCGGTGTACTTCAGGTCTGATGGAAAATTAAGTTCCTCTATTGCTTTCATGTCGTCTCCTTTTTATTTAAAATTTTTTATTGCCAGCCTTGCGGTCCTGTCAGGCCGGATGTCTGAAACAAGCCGGACCCCGATTTTACGCTTGCCTTCCACAAGCCAAAGCCGGGTACCCATCTCAAGGGGCTGATTGACCATGACAAATCCGCAGGCAAGCCCCTTTATTTTAACATCCGGGGGCAGGTCCGGCGTATTGATGCTGACGATTTTGTTTTCATGCCAGAAGATCCCCATGTCTGTTGCGCAAGTCAGTACCTGTCCGATATCTTCCCCCTGCTCGGTCAGCACCCGGCCGGCATCACCTGCGGTCACTTTTCTTAAAGAATCCCCCACAAAGGCATAGGTAAAGGATGGCTTTTCCAAATGGATTAGATGGGTATCCCCTAAAAATGCCTTGGTAAACTGCCGGGTGCCAGTCTGAAAGGGCAGGGCAAACTCCCAGGGATGGTTGATAAAGGGGAAATGTCCAATATCCTGGTGGGACAGGGGCAGGCATGCACCGGCCCTCAGGGAATCCCGGGCACCAAGGCCGCAGGGTATCAGGCCATAGGGGGAACCTGCATCCAGAAGATCACACCACAGTTTTTCAACTTTATCAGGCCCAATAAAAATTTCGAACCCAAATTCACCGGTGTACCCGGTTCTTGATATTATGACCGGTGTACCATCCACAAGCCTTACCCCATTAGAAGCGTCAGGATCCAGATCGCCTTTAAAGGAAAAGTAAGGCATTTTTTCAAAAACCTTTTCTGCGTCCCTGATCAGATCAGACACGATTTTCAACGCATTCTTCCCCTGAACATCAAGTTTGGCCACCTTTTCTGATAAATTTTTAATTTCTAAGGTTTTTCCGTCACTGTGACTGGTTAGATGTCCGGTAACCAATGCCCCCATACCTGCATTCACACAGACCATAAAACTGATATCAGAAAATCTATAAATAATGGCATCATCAAAGCAATGCCCCTGGGCATCTAAAAACGCGCCGTAAATACACCGGCCAAATGTCAGGTCATGGATCTGTCTTGTGAAGCAGAAATCAAGCAGGGCAGGGGCGTCTTTGCCCTGAATCCGGATACAGTCCATATGGGAAGTGTCAAACATCCCCGCGGATTTAAGCACGGCAAGATGTTCATTTTTAACCCCTGTATCATACCATAACGGCATGTCGAATCCGCCGAAATCAGCCATATTGGCTCCGACATTCCTGTGCCATGCGTTTAATGGTGTTTTTTTCAGATAATTGGTCATGGCAAAAGCCCCTTTCTTATGATCAAGTTTAAAAAATGTACGGCACCTTCAGGTTATAGGATTTGTAAATCACAAAGGTCTCAACGGAATTTATCCCGTAAATTTTTGACATTTCATTGGTGTAAAATTCAAGCAGCCCAAATCCTTCTTTGAATAAAACCTGCACCATGAGATCATACCTGCCTGTAACCACGGAAACGGAGATGACACCTTTCAGACGGCTGATCTCTTCTCCTTTTTCCACCAGATTTGTTTCAGACAACTTAATGCCCACAATGCACTTCTATGCCCGGGTAGTTTAGCCGGGTCCACAAGTCCGAAGAATTCAAGTACACCTTCTTCCTGGAGCTTGAGAACCCTGGACCGAACCGTATTTTCCGTAATCCCCAGCTTGCCGGCTATTTTTTTGAAAGGTTTTTTACCTTCTTTGAGTTCTCTGATAATATTGATATTGGTCTGATCAATTTTCATCGTTTCTTTTTATTGAGTTATGTTATTTCGCCACGTCTTCATGGTTTTATCTGAAGGTCACTTAAGGCCCATGATCAAAATAAAATCTCCCATCTGCTTGTCTTTTAAGCCACCATTGGCGTGCCTTGATGGCGACTTAAAATCCGGCGCAGCTGTGGGAGATTTAATTCTGACCATGGACCTAACTGTATGATATTGAGGGTATTGAGTCAAACATAAAGAGAGTAACTTTTAAGAATTTAAAAATATATTTTAATAAAACTGATGAAAGTATATATTTTTTATTTAAATGCTAATGTAATTTGTAACTAAATGAAAAAGTGGTCATTCATATCAGTTTCGGCTCAGGGGTCATGCGGAGTATAGAGGACTTGTGGAAGATATCGCTGTAGAGACTTTGCTGTTTCAAACAGGCTCTAACAGGCTTTCAGGCCTTAAATAATAGGCGGATTCACATTGAATTCGTTCATTTTATATAACAAGGTCTTATAGGATACTTTTAAAATTTTTGCGGCTTTGGATCGGTTCCACCCCACTTTTTCAAGCACAAAAATAATCACTTCCTTTTCAACTTTGTCGGAGGCCAGTTTCTTTATTTTTTTCAAAGAGATGTCTTCGAACAGTTTTTCTGAACTTGTGGACAGGTCTACGAATTCTGAAATGATCTTCATCCGCTGGCTTCCAGATTTATCATCAAATGCATAATGTGGCAAATGCATGGCAGAATCGGATGATTGCGCTTGGGGCATATCTTCTGGAGACGATGCTTCAGTGGAAGATCCGTCTTTAGGCAGCTCTTCAAAAATTTTATCCCACGAATTGAGCACCATCTGTTTTTTAATGCAGTTTTGCAACTGGCGCACATTGCCAGGCCAATGATAACTGGTAAGGCGGGCCATGATCTGGCTGTCAGGCCTTTCTGCATGGACTTCGGGATATTCTGCCGAGTATTTTTTAAAGTAAAATTCAACCAGGGCTGGGATATCCTCCGGACGTTCACGAAGGGGCGGGATATTTATTTTAATAATATTAAGCCGGTAAAAAAGATCTTCTCTAAACGTTTTGTTTTTGATATTTTCTTCAAGGTGCTGGTTGGTTGCGGCAATCACCCAAGCATCTGTTTTATATTCCTGGTCCGATCCCAAAGGAGAGAATTCTCCGCTTTGGAGCACGTGGAGCATTTTGGATTGAAGGGAAAGGGGCATATCCCCGATTTCGTCAAGAAAAAGAACGCCCTTGTCTGCAGTTAAAAATTTGCCAGGACGTTTTTTATGTGCCCCGGTAAAAGCACCTTTTTCATAACCGTAAAGTTCTGACTCCAGAAGGGTCTCAGGCAAAGCCGCACAATTTATCTTTACAAAATTATTTCCGGATCTGTTCGATTCAGCATGCAGGCTTTGGGCGACCACTCCCTTTCCCACACCGGTCTCTCCTGTAATCAGGATGTTAAGACAGGTTTTGGCCACATGGCTGATCAGTTCCTTGATTTTCAGCATAGGGGTGGAGACGCCTATCAGTGGAATTTGTAAAGTCATATCTTATAACGTCCTCTTTTTCCTATTTTTCTGAACGGCCTATGAGTTGGGTAACTTTACGTTCAACTTTAAACAAATCAACAGGTTTAAAGACAACAATATCCGCCTGGGCTTCAGACGCAAGTGCCCCGGGGTGATCCCCATACCCGGTCATGGCAATGGTCTTAATATCAGGGAATTCTTTTTTTACAATGGAAATCAGCCCGACACCACTGATGTTAGGCATCACAAGGTCTGTGATCAGACAGTGGAAATAATCGGGTTTATCCCGCAAAATTTTTAAAGCGGCGAATCCATCCGCTGCAGTCTTAACCTCATATCCAAGGGAGTTAAAAAATTCATAAAAAGTAGACAAAATATCTTCGTTGTCATCTACGATCAAAAGTCGAGCCGCATCTGCCATATCAGCCTCTTTATCATTGAAATGGATAATTTCCTATGTCATTATCTCAATCTTCTTGGTATATGCAAGAAAAAAAATGTAAGTGTGAAAAAAATATCCATTTTATTGTTCAGCCCAGGAAACAAAAAGGGTACGGTTTTAACTGTCTTGCCTAACAACAAAATTCATATTATAAATTTGCGGTTTCACTTGAGTGTGACGAAATTTCAGGAATCAGACAGAAACTTTCTGCTGTTTTGCAATTATTAAACTACATATATTTTTAGCGACAAGGAAATTTAATGAAAAAATCAATTATAAAGGGCTCAGGCTTCTTTGTACCGAAACATATTGTCACCAATCAGGATCTAGCCGAGTTTATGGACACTTCTGATGAATGGATCCGCCAGCGCACCGGCATCCACCAGCGGCATTGGGTCACCCAGGATGATGTCTGCGGTGCATCGGATTTGGGCACCCAGGCAGCTCTTATGGCACTGGACAAGGCGGGTTGGCATCCCAATGATCTGGATTTTATAATTTTTGCAACCCTAAGTCCGGATATCATGTTCCCGGGGGGTGGGTGTCTTTTAGCGCGAAATCTCGAACTTGATTCCACACCAGCCCTGGACATTCGCCAGCAGTGTACTGGATTTTTATATGGATTTGCCACAGCAGATTCCTACATTAAATCCGGGCTTGCCTCAAAGGTGCTTTTGGTGGGTGCTGAAGTCCATTCCACAGGACTTGACAAAACCACCCGGGGCAGGGATGTGACGGTGATTTTTGGTGACGGGGCTGCGGCCCTGTGCATCGAAGCTGTTGACACGGATGAAAATGTGGGGCTAATTGCCTCAGCATTGCATGCTGATGGGCATTTTGCGCAAACCTTAAAAACCGAACTGCCTGCGTCCAATCTTATAAAACGCATACCCGATGGTGTCTCCAATGATGACCCCCGATATTTTCCGGTCATGGACGGTCCTGCCATATTTAAAAAAGCCGTACGCATGCTTCCCAAGGTGACCAGGGAAGTGCTTGAAAAAGCCGGGATGACGTTGTCTGATATTGATCTTGTGGTGCCCCACCAGGCCAATAAACGTATTAACCAGGCCTTTGGCCAGTTTCTTAAACTGCCCGAAGATAAAATTTTCCATAATATTGAGAAATACGGCAATACCACGGCTGCCAGCATTCCTTTGGCACTTTATGAGGCCATTGAAACCGGCCGTATCGGCAAATCCGGGGATGTTGTGCTTTTTGCCGGCCTTGGTGCCGGTCTGACCTGGGGTGCCTCTATCTATAGATTTCCCTGATGTTCCTTCTAGTTGTCGTATTCGTGAACGTAAACCTGTAAGTTCACGAGTACAGATGACCCGGGGCTTGGACCTGTGTTATGCTTCAAATGTTGTTGAGTTCCCAAACAACCGATCCAAATAAAAATTATCTGTTTTTGATGCACAGGCAAACGTATATGACGGATCCTGATTTCTTGCAGCCATCTGCTTTCGAATATCCCCGGCCATGACTTTGCCTAACTCCACACCAAACTGATCAAAGGGGTTTACACCGAGAATAAATCCTTCGAGAACGGTTCTGGCTTCGTAAAAAGAGAGCAGCATCCCAACACTTTCCGGTTCCAGATTATCAATGCTGATTATTGTTGAGGGCCGGTTGCCGTCAAAATTCCTGGCCGGGTCATCGCTGCTGCGGCCAAGGGCAAGTGCGCCGGCCTGGGCCAAAAGGTTGGCCCACAGTTCCTGGTGGTTGGTAACCCCTTTGGACATTGCCTGAAGCCCGCTGTATCCCGGCACTTTCACACCGATAAAATCAATGGGAAAGGCTTTTCCCTGGTGGGCCAGCTGAAAAAATGAGTGCTGGGCATTGGTGCCGGGTTCCCCGAAAATAATGGTGCCGGCAGGTTGGGCTAACGGCTGACCTTTTAGGGATACCGATTTACCCAGGCTTTCCATATAGAGCTGCTGAACATGGGGGCTGAGCCGGGCTAACCTTGACGAATAGGGAATAATGGCCTGGGCCGGATATCCCATATACAGGTTGTTCCATATGGAGATCAGGGCCGCAGTTAAGGCGATGTTTTTTTCTGCAGGACTATCCAGCACATGCCTATCCATCAGAAAGCAGCCGTTGAGAAAACGTTTAAAAACCTCATATCCAAATGCAAGACTTAAAGGCAGCCCACCCACAGCCGAAGATACGGAATACCGGCCGCCGATGAAATCAAACATATGAAAAGACCCAAGCACAGGTGTTCCAGGATTGTCTCCGGGGCTTCCCTTGGCCGTGATGGTGACCATGTGATCTTCAGGGTCAATGCCCATGGCTTTGAGCCATGTGCTGATCTGATTGAGATTGGCCATGGTTTCGGTGGTGGTGTAGGATTTGGAAATTACAATCCAAAGGGTGGTATCTTTATCAATGGCTTCAATGATCTGGGCAAAATTGTCAATATCCACATTGGGCAGAAATAAGAGAGGCATTTTTTTGTCAACCCCGGCCAGGGCCTGGTAGACAAATTCACAGCCAAGATATGATCCGCCAATACCAATGACAACTGCCTGGGTAAAGGGTTTTCCACATGCCGAGCAGATTTTGCCTTCATGGACTGATGCACAGAATTGTTCTATTTTCTCATTGACTTGTTGCATCTGCTGTTTAACGTCCATCTCTTTGAATACAAGCGGGGAAGGGCCTGTACCCCGGGCCGCAGTATGCAGTGCTGCACGGTTTTCGGTGGGATTTACGATTTTCCCCTGGGTCATTTCACTGAATTTTTTAAGTGCACTGGACAAAATTTGGGATTCATGCAGCAATGATAACACATGTTCATCAAGCCGCTGGCGTGAAAAATCCATGAAAAAGCCGTCAATGCCAAGACTGAAAGCAAAGAACCTTCCGGGCCGCTCCAAAAGCTGCCGCAGATGGTTATCCGGTGTGTTCAGATCCTGGGCCGCTTTTCTTAGTTTTTCATGAAGGTCTTTTATGGAAGGGTCATCCGAATAAAGCAAACCAGCTGAGCTCATATTTATTTCTCCTTTATGATTGTGATGGATTTGCTTGCCAGTTTTTTATTTATAGAATAAAAATAGAACCTAAAAAATGCAAGCGCCTTTTGTCTGGATATGCAAGACCCCGGTCATCCCACGCGTGCCGCAGCCGCGAGGGGGATCCGCCGAATGCGGGAAACAGAAAACGGCTGGCGGGCTGGACGTTTTTTCCCAGACTCAGCCCCAACGAACTGTGATGGACCGGCTTTAATGGGCTGATCAGAACAGGATCTGTTCCATGCCGAAGCGCCGGATTTTTTCCAAACCCTTAGGACAGATGTGATTTGTGAAGGATGTCAAATGAAATATCTATGGTGGACCGTTCAGGCCTCATGCCTTTTAACCGCACTTTTTTTCTTTGTTTTCGGCATTGATCTCATCCGGGGGGCGTATGACTTAACAGATCCGTTCAGTTTTGTCATGACCTTTTTTGCCGCAAGTTTCATTATTCTGATCAGCCTGACCCTTGCCCTGGTGTTCATGATTAAAATGATACGGGTATACCGGCGGCTTGGACGCTCACAGGTCCAGGGAGACCGCTCCTGATGACGGTCAAAACTCAAAGCGGGGAATGCATTTTTCAGGTGGTATTGGGTTTATGGATCTTGTGTCAATAGTCCGGCTATTAACACAAAATTTGTGAAAATTGGTTCTCATTTTCATGAGATTTCTTTGATCCTCTAATTATCAAACAGCTTCTTAAACAACTTTGAAAGAGAAAAGGAAAGGGGTTTTGTACATACTTTGTCTGAATTGCAATGACCGGCCGGGAATTGTTGCCGCGGTTGCAAATGCCTTGTGTCATTCAAATTGTAACATTGAGGAATCTTCACAGTTTTACGATCCATATGCCAACCAGTTTTTTATGCGTGTTATGTTTTCCCCCGTAACTGAAGGGGCCCAAAAAACGTTTAGAACGATGTTTGGGGCGGTGGCTGGGAAATTCAGTATGAGCTGGAATATGAGAAAAATGGATGAGCCGGTCAAGATGCTTGTGCTGGTCTCCAAAGAGGATCATTGTCTGAATGATATTATCTATCGCTGGCGAACAAAGCAGCTTAACATTGAAATCGTTGGTGTAGTCTCAAATCATGAGTTAAACCGGGGGCTTTCCGAGCAATTCGGGCTCAATTTTTATTACGTGCCCACCCAGGGGATGGATAAAGACGCCATAGATGAGCAGCATTTCAGGATTATTGAGGAAACGGATACGGAACTTATTGTACTTGCACGCTATATGCAGATCCTTTCCGAAAATATGTGCCAAAAATATGCCGGGCGGGTGATCAACATTCATCACTCATTTCTGCCGGGATTTAAAGGTGCAAAGCCCTATCACCGGGCGTATGAGCGCGGGGTGAAGCTTATCGGGGCCACCGCACATTTTGTAACCAGGGATCTTGATGAAGGGCCGATTATAGAACAGGATGTCATGCGTATTGATCACCGGGATTTCCCGAAAAAGTTACAAATCCGGGGGCAGGATACGGAGGCCAGAGTGCTTTCCCGGGCCATAGAAATGTACACCGAAAGACGAATATTCCTGCACGGGAGTAGAACGGTCATTTTGTAGGGAACCTGAATGGACCGGATGGTTTTTGACATGGGCTGACAGGCAGCAGGTTTTTAAACCCTGCTGCCTGTGAGACAAGCTCTTACACTATCTGTTCCCTGTTTTTGGCACTTAATTCCGGGAACTGATGATAAAAGAATTCAGTTTCCTGTTCTGCGGTTTTCCCCTTTTCATTTTCCCGGAGCGCTATGCGCCTTATTTTTCCGGAGATGGTTTTGGGAAGCACGTCCACAAACTCAATGATTCTGGGAATTTTGAATTTGGCCAGTACATCAATGGCGTGCTTGAACAATGCCAACGCAAGTTCCCTTGATGGTTCCTGTCCGGGAACCAGGATGATAAAGGCTTTTACCAGCTGGTGACGTTTGGGGTCAGCCACACCCACCACGGCAGTCTCCATGACGGCCGGGTGTTCGATGAGCGCACTTTCCACCTCAAAGGGACCAACCCGGTAATCACTGGATTTGATGACATCGTCAGAACGGCCCACAAACCACCAGTAGCCGTCGTTGTCAAAGGTGGCTTTGTCACCGGTGAAGTACAGTCCATGTTTAAATACTTCCAATGTTGTTGCTCCGTTGTTTATATATTCCTGAAACAGTCCAATGGGGCGCCAATTGGAAAGACGAATAACGATATGTCCGGTGGTGTCAGGCTCTTTAATCTCTTTGCCTTCATCGTCGGCAAGCATGACATCATACATGAATGACGGATAGCCAAATGACCCCAGGCGCATTTTGCCTTCCATCCAGGGCGGATTGCCGATCATGGCTGTGGTTTCGGTCTGACCGTAAAAATCGCGGATTTCAGTGCCCGTGGCCTCCCGCCATTGTTCAATGACTTCCGGATTCAATGGTTCTCCTGCGCTCAAGGAGTACTTCAGGTTGGAAAAATCATAGGCTGTCAGGTCAAGGCCCACAAAGGCGCGCCAGGCCGTGGGTGGTGCGCAGAATGAGTTTACTTTATATTTGGCCACTAAGCTTAAGTACTTTTTAATATCCAGGGAGGTGAAATTAAAGCCTGTGGCGGTGCCCCCCACGATAAAGGGGCAGAAAAAGCTGCTCCATGCCCATTTACCCCATCCAGGCGCACTTAAGTTATGATGCACCTTTCCGGGCTCAAGCCCCAGGATCACGGTGGTGGACAGATGGCCCAGGGGATGGGAGATGGCGGAATGACCCACCTGCTTGGGAAGCCCTGTGGTGCCGGAGGTGAAAAAGCAGAACAAAACGTCTTCACTGTTAATGGCCGCAGGTGATGCCTGTGCGGATTCTTTTGCAATTTCAGGATAGGATGTCCATCCCTTTTTTGTGCCAAGGATAATTTTGGCTTTCGGCGTACATTCGGACTTGGCCAGCGCATCGTCCACCAGGTCCACCAAGCTTTCCTGGGCAATAATCACATCCGGTGGATACGATTTAAAACGGAACCGGATTTCACGTTCGGTCATGGTGGTGGCCGTGGGAACAGAGATAAGACCGCCTTTGATGGCGGCAAAGGAGGCAAACCAGGTTGGGGGGACCAGGGAGGTGAGCATATAAAGGTTGTCACCCTTTTCCACCCCCTTTTTACGCAGATAATTTAAGATCTTGTTGCCGTTTTCAGCCAACTGGGAATATGTATACTGCTCTTCTTCATCGGTATGCAGGTCTGCCCAGATAAGCGCCAATTGGTCCGGGCGCTCTTTGACGTGTATATCTTCGAAAATTTCCTGGGCCCAGTTAAAGGTTTGGGGCAGTTCGGTTGAATTCAGTTTTTCAAAAAACGTTTTTGCTTGAATTTCACGTTGCGCCATATCCTGGATTCCATTGAGTTCCATCACCTCTTTATAAAAGTTTTTCAGCGTCATTGTGTTCTCCCGGTTAAGTTTATTTATCTATCGAAAGTTCAAGCCATTCAAACCAGATGGGGTAGTTTTCTTTGTACCAGGCCAGAATCTGTTTGAGTCTTTCTTGTTCCACAGCGGAAATGGTCCCCGTGGACATTTTGTCAAAGCGTACCACTATCTTGTCGCCAAAATGTTCCAGGGCTTCGGTGCAAAGTGTCTGGAGTTCGTTACGGATCCTGCCTGAATCTGATATTTTGACAGGCCGGGTTCTGAAATCCTCTCCCTTGAAAAACCGGTTGAGCAATGGTGAGAAAACCAGCTTACTTTGTTGCAAAGGCTCCAGCAGGCGCAGGGCAAAGGTGATGGCCTTGTCTCCGAATTCTGAAGTGACTCGGACCGTTACCTCCCAGGCGTTTTCACTGATCTGTTTGACACCTGGGGCACCACTGTATGGATCCGGCAGCATATATCCGGATACGGCCAGGGTCTGCCATTTTTTTGCGGCAATCAGATCTGATGCATTGATGGTCCGGGGTTTTAAGGGGATACCGGCGTTTTGGGCATCCATAATGCTGTTTCGGTAGATTTCAATCATTTCCGGGTGGAGATCGGTCTCAAACAGATCCTGTTCAAGTCTTGTGGCAAAATTGTTGTCCTGGGGATCCAGCTTCATGGCAGCCGCATCCTTGTCATAGGGCAGCTTGAATTTTGAAGAAAGCACTGCCAACGATACATCCAGACCCAGAATCCCGGACAGGCTGGCCGCCTGGATGGCTTCGGCCGAAGCGGCATATCCATCGACCAACAGCAGGTGAATCTCTTCCTTGTCATCGGTCCAGGTCTTTACTGCAAAGGTCGGGGCATAGGTGCCTGAATCGGTGAAGGGCCTCATCCCTGTGGGCAGGCTCCACGCGTCGTCAATAAGATGGGCCCCGGCATCCCGCCATTGGTCCCACAGGTTTTCGATTCTCTCCCGCCGGGCGTCCCCGGTAAGGGTCCAGACATGGACATTTTCTGCTTTGATTCCGTCAAAGGTATCCTGGATGGCATCCATAACCATATGGCGTGGTGTGAAATAATTGACCAGGATGGATTTAAGGCTTGCGTTTTCCACAACCTGTTCCGGAAGTACAAGGCAGCCCATATACCCTTCATACTGATCACTGATAATCAACGGCTGGTCAAAAAGATGGAAGACACTCATGGGGCCTGTGGCTTCTCCCTTGGCAAACCTTGAGGTGTTTTCCAGGGTGTCGATGGCGGCGCCCCACACGGTGATATCCCGTTTCTGGATCTGCCGGGAAAAATTTTCCCAGGTATATTCAGGTTCGTTGATCAACCGCAACACCTGGTCTTCAAGAAATTTGGCCACCTGGGGCCGGGCATAGATCCTGCCGAATCCCAGCAGGGGGTTGGCGCCCATCTCAGCGGTTTCCCCGGCTTTGGGCATCAGCCCTTCCCCTAAACAGACCATGATGGCGTGGTTCTCAGGCAGGGTGCGGGACAAGTACCACAGGCTTTCGCTCATGACGTAGGCGGAAATGGCATCGGCATCTTTTTTTACCAGGTTTAACTGTGTTTTGGGCATCCCCTTTCCTTCCCCATACCGGCCAAACAGCCGGGTTCCCAGGGCTGTGACAGCGGCAGTGACGGCCAGCATTTTTTCGGTACGCCTGTCAGTGAAGGAGACCGCACCCATGTGGCGGCGTTTGATTGTTCTCTGGGACGCATCACTGTGCCAGTGGATGCGCACATCTTCGAGCCATAAATGGAACCGGCCCAATATGGGACGGGCGTCAAAGGCCCACTGGGAAATCAGATTCTGCTTTTGTACATCTGCCGGTGAAATATTTTCTGAGGTCTGGGTGGCATTATCAGGTGTCGTGGTCATGGAATATACTCTTAGTTGAATTGTGTGAATTAGGAGTTGATTTATCATTTCAAAATAAAATCTGTCAAGTATTGTTGCAGCCCCCCGGCAACTCTAAATTTGAGCTGGTAGGCCATCTTGCGCTTAATCATACTCTTGCTCGAAATAATGCTTCGAGCAAGAACAAAGCAAGCAGGAAAAAGAATATGTTTATCGAATGTTCATTGGACGTTAATTCAAGAATAGAATCAAAATACGTTGTTCTGGCCGGCTATGTCCTGTATGGTGAACTGGTATGAATCAGATAACAGATACATTGTCTAATTACGGTCACGTCAACGAGGTCTTAAAAGGTGTTGTGGACCGGGTCACATTCCATAATCCGGACAATGGCTGGTCCATTCTCAAAGTGCTGCCTTTTGATCGTCCGGGCAGCAGAGAAACCGTTGTGGTTCATCAAACCAAAGTGTTTGCCGGTGCCACCATGGAATTTGAGGGGACATGGACGGTGCATCCAAAATTTGGCCGGCAGTTCAAGGCCGTGCACGCCAGAGAGAAAAAACCTGCTACGGCATCGGCCCTGGAAAAATATCTTGGTTCCGGGCTGATCAAGGGGGTAGGGCCCAAAACCGCAAAAAAAATCGTGACGTATTTCAAGGATCAGACCCTGAATGTGTTTGAATCCCAGATTGAGCGCCTTGTGGAGGTTCCGGGGATTGCCCACAAAAAACTTGAAATGATTTCAACGGCCTGGGCCGAACATCGGGCCATCCGGGATGTGATGATGTTTCTGCAGTCCCACGGGATTTCCACCTTGTTCTCCGTTCGCATATATAAGGAATACGGCCATAATGCCATTGCCTGGATCACCCAGGATCCGTATCGTCTTGCGGCTGATTTTTTCGGCATTGGTTTTTTTACTGCGGATAAGGTGGCCTTAAGCATCGGCCTTGGGACGGACAGCCCCCCAAGAATCACTGCGGGTATCCGCCACGTACTGTCCGCAGCCCGGCAGTTTGGGCATTGTTATCTTACCTTGCCCCAGATCAAAAAACAGGTAAAAGATCTGCTCAACCTTGATCTGTCACACCAGCTTGAAACCCTGCTGGCACAGATGGAAGCCCAGCGGCTTTTGATGCGCAGGGATCTGATCAGCAGCGACGGGTTGCCTGTGGCGTGTTATTATGCCCGGTCGCTTTATTTTGACGAGGCTTATGTGGCAAGGCGCCTTTTGGATCCCGGACCAGACCGGACGTTTGACCAGACCCGGATTGACCAATGGGTGGGGTTGCACTGCCGGCGTTTTCAGATGCAGCTTTCGGCTGAACAGGCCGCAGCAGTCAAAGGGGTGGTGCAGCAGCAGTTTTCGGTTCTCACCGGTGGACCCGGATGCGGTAAAACCACAGCCACACGGGTAATGGTCCGCCTGCTGGAAGCCATGGGTCAAAGGGTAATGCTGGCCGCCCCCACGGGCCGGGCTGCCCAGCGTATGAGCGAGGTGATTGGAACACCGGCCAAAACCATTCACCGGCTTCTGGGCTGGAAAGCCGGTGGATTCAAAAAAAATGAAAGTTCTCCTTTAAAGACGGATTTTCTGGTGGTGGATGAATGCTCCATGCTGGATATTAATTTGACTGCCTCCTTGCTTAAAGCCGTACCAAAACACAGCCAGGTGGTTTTTATCGGCGATTATGATCAATTGCCTTCGGTGGGCGCGGGTAACGTGCTCAAAGATATCATTGCGTCACAAGCCGTGCCATGCTTCCGGCTTACCCAGGTGTTTCGCCAGGCCCGCTCCTCTTTGATCATAAAATTTGCTCACCAGATCAATCAGGGCAGAATGCCATGGATAAAAAGTCCGTTTAAATATCCGTCCATCTGGCAGGACGGAACCGACTGTCTGTTTATTGATTCCGATGAAGCCACCAAAGAGCAGATCGCTTTTGTAAGCCGGATTAAACGGTTATCTATGCCCGTTGACCCGCAAACCCCAGGCCGCAGCGCCCTTCAAGGGGCTTCTACCCACCGTGATGACCGGGACAATGATCATGGTGATCTGTATGAATTCAGGGTTGACGAGTCGTGTTCACCCTGGGAGACTGAAATTACGATACCCCAAAAATTTGCCCATGTGGATCTGACGCGTCTGGCAGGCACTGAAAATCGCATTGAAGAACTGATGGCGGTGGTGGAAAAAGTACATCCATGGTCCTCTTTGCATTATGGACTGTCTGCGTTGGATGCGGTTAGAAAGTTATACCTGGAGTGGATCCCCAAGTACCTGGGAAAAGATACGGAAATTCAGATTCTTTCTCCCATGACCCGGGGCAGTCTGGGCACCCTTTCTTTGAACCGCAACATTCAGGAAAGCGTCAATCCCATGGGACCCAATAAGACCCAGCTCACTGTGGGCCGCCGGGTATTCAGAACCGGGGACCGGGTGATTCATAGAAAAAATAACTATGATCTGGGGGTATTTAACGGGGATATCGGCATCATTGACCGGATTAACACCATGGATATTACCTGCACGGTTCGATTTTTGCCGGATAACCGCATGGTGCAGTACCGGCAGGCAGACATCATGGAACTTGACCTGGCCTATGCCATCACCATCCATAAATCCCAGGGAAGTGAATTTGAGGTGGTGATTATTCCGGTATTAACTCAGCATTTTAAAATGCTTTTCCGCAATTTGATTTACACAGGAATTACCCGTGCCAGAAAACTGGTCGTATTTGTAGGCACGCGAAGGGCTTTGGGCATGGCCGTGGGAAATCAGGATATCAGCCACCGCCAGACCGCGCTCCAGGTATTGCTCACAAAAGAGGTGAAAATATAGCTGCAACAAGGCCTAAGAGCCTGTTTGATAATTAGGGGATCGAAGTGAAATCTCATGAAAGTGAGAACCAATTTCATGGGTCTTAGCTGATAAACTCAACTTTCGGAGGAGTAAATTCACACCTTCAATAATTCCTCAGAGCGTGTTTGATAATTAGGGGAACGAAGCGAAATCCCATGAAAATGAGAACCAATTTTCACAAATTTTCTGTGAATAGCGGGACTATTGACATAAAATTTGGGGGAATTGGGGCCATTTTCATGGGATTGTAGCCGATTCATCAATTATCAAACACGCTCTCAGCCTGATTTGAAAAAACGAAATACTTGAGAGCTTGGCCCATTACCTGATCAAGCATCACTTGAAGCATACGATCTGTAAAATTAAATAGTTGTCGAATATTGGCGTAACTTTCAATAAGTGCGGGTGATTATTAATTTGGCAACACAACTATTTGAAAGAAGTTGATTCTCTTCTTATTTTTTGGTTATGATAAGTTTCGATTTAATTACGTTGTGGTCTGGAGAGAGGAATATGAGTGTTAAAATTCCCAAAATTGATCAGATTCCCATAGAAGATCAGACGTCTTGGGTTTTAACGCTTTTGGAATGTCTCAACGCACTTGCTCAAGAAAATCAGGCGCTCCGTGATGAAATGGCCCGCCTTAAAGGGGAAAAAACCAGACCAGAAATTAAGCCATCCAGTCCTGAAGGCGGTTGCAAAAAATCGAAATCACCAGAGAAACGCCCTGGTTCGGCCAAGCGTTACAAAACCCAAT
>PDTI01000022.1 GCA_002747145.1 Desulfobacter postgatei | reverse complement strand
CGGATTGTATTTGCTGTGATAAGGGGGATAATAGGCCAAACGGATATTGACGGAATGCGTCAATGCAAAGTTAACCAAAGGATTCATTCGTTGCTGGTAATAATATACCAAAAAGCTTCAGAACGGTATCTGGTTCAGAATCGTGATCACAAGCTCTCAGGCCATATCAATTATATCCATCCCTGGAAAACGGATCTACCTTATTTTAGTTCTCCCATGCCTTTTCGGATTGTATCTCGACTCCAACCGAGCTCTTTTTCAGCTCTGCTTTGACCTCCTTTACCCATCAGCAAAACAACATGAGCCATGAACTGCCTTCTATCAGTCCCTTTCAGTTTAGAACGTGCATCGTTCAGCAACTGCTTCATTGGGGAGGTTTTATTTTGATCTTGTGCCTAAGGCCTATCTCAAAGCTTATTTTTTTTGATGGCAATGGCAATGCAGACGCCGGCACCAATCCAGGTAATACCGAGCCCCAGAGCCATCATAATCATAGCGGAGGTCATCATTTTTCATCTCCTTGAACAATAAAACTAATAATTAAGCTGAGAATGATGATACCCCCCACCATACACCAGCCAAATACGAACAAGGCCAAAGACGGATACCCGCTGTATGGGGTTTTAATATCTCCGACAAGGTTGGATATGATCATATAGCCAAGAATAGCGGGGGTGATGATTTTAAGGCAAAAAGTCCACAACGTTCCAACTTTAAAATCACTGCTCAGGTTTATTTTTTCCTTAAATCCGTCAAGGCCGCAGATCCAGGACAGGAATATAATCTCCACAAGCCCTCCGGCCAGTACGCCAAAATTGTTGATGAACCGATCTACGATATCCAGAACCAGCAGACCTGAATGTGACGCAAATACGATACCGCACAAAAAGCCGATGCCGCAAAAGAGACTTGCTGCGCGCTTACGGCTGATCCTGAAATGATCAATAAGTACTGAAACCGAAACCTCGCAGATGGATATCATAGAGCTTAATCCGGCAAAAAGCAGTGCCGCAAAGAACAGGGTGCCGAAAAGCACAGGGCTGGGCAGACTGTTAATGGCCGAGGGAATAGTGACAAAAGCCAGGCCCACCCCCTTGTTGATCACTTTATCGACCCCCACGCCCTGCAGGAAAGCCATATTTCCCAGAACTGCGAAGACCATGACACCGCAAAGGATACTGAATCCGCAATTGCAAAAGGCTGTGATAAAACCGTTGTTGGTCATATCCGAATTCGTGGGCAGGTAGCTGGCATAGGTGAGCATAATGGCAAAGCCGATGGAAAGACTAAAAAACAGCTGCCCATAGGCTGCAACCCATACCTTGAAATTTAAAAGCGCTGTAAAATCTGGCTTAAACATCCAGTTCAGGCCTTCTTGTGCGCCTTCCAGGGTTACAGCCCGTGCTGTGATGATCAAAACCATGATAAAGAGCAGGGGCATAAATACTTTGCTGGCCGATTCAATCCCTTTTTTTATACCACTGAAAAGCACAGCCCAGCAAATAAGCCACACACAAATGATCGCCCCTAGTATGGGCCACCGGATGCCGTTGAATGCAAAGGGAGCATCTGAAAGGTGAAGATAGGCGTTAAAAAAGAAATTGGAAGGATCCGCTCCCCAGCCCCGGGTAAAGGCCAGAACAAAATAAGAGAGGGTCCAGCCCACGACCGCCACGTAATAAATAGTTATGATAAAGGAGACCAGAACCTGCCACCAGCCGAGCCATTCCCAGCGGACTGACAGGGTTCTGAAAAGATTAGGAACCGAGGTCTTGAATTTATACCCGACGCCGAACTCCAGAATCAGGAAAGGAATGCCGGCAGTGAGCATGGCAAAAAGATATGGGATAAAAAAGGCACCGCCTCCGTTTTCATAGGCAACATAGGGAAATCTCCAGATATTGCCCAAGCCGATAGCTGATCCTATAGCCGCTAGGATAAAACCGGTCCGTGTGCCCCATTGTTCTCTTGTTTGCATAAATTAATGTCCGTTTTTTTTAAAAAATAAATAGTCACTATTTTTACACCTTGGAGTCAAAGGAAAATTTAGAGGAGAGCGTTTGCAGCAATCCATTCTGTAAAAACCCGTCGACTGTTTTATTTTTTGGGAATAACCCTTTTGTTGTGGTTATCATCAATGGCAACGTATACGAATCGTGCCTCGGTAACTTTATAACGCCCCAAACTGCAGGTGTGTATTATGGGTTTGACCCACACTTCAAGCTTCACTGTAATTGAGGTGTTTCCAATTTTTTCCACATAACCGTAACAGCAAAAGATATCCCCCACATCAATGGGGTGGATAAATTTCATCCCTTCCACGGCAACGGTTACCACACGTCCACATGTAATCTCTTTAGCCAGGATTCCCCCTGCAATATCCATCTGGGACATGACCCATCCCCCGAAAATATCTCCGTTCGGGTTGGTATCTGCCGGCATGGTTTGGGTCCGAAGAAGCAGTTCTCCTTGTGGCTGTTGTTCATCTTCCATTAATTAGTATCCTTTTCGATTAATTCTGACCATGGGCCTTATTTCTTTTTATATTTTTTTTTGACTTTAAAAAAATCCCATATGGCCCAGGGAATCAACACAGCGCTTGCTACCTGGTTAAAAAGCGCATATTCAGCCATTTCAGCGTCTGTGGTCAACCATCCATCCCAAAAGCACCACAACCCGAATCCGAGCAGTAAAATAGTAAATACGTAAGGGCTCATCTGAGGCGGAGGCGGAGGATTTTTGTCTAAATTCTTTTCATTCATGAATACCTGTCTTTCCTGATGCGGGAAGTCCGCAACCCATATACTTTTCCTCATGCTCCTGTCTTTTTTGACAGAGACATGGGGAGTAAAACACTATTGTTAATATTCTTAGTTGGACATTCATATCATAGATCATTTTGATTGAGAAGAAATAAATGTTTTGTGGAAAAAAATATTATTTCAATAGCTTTGGAACTTAGGCCATCCCGGGAAGGTATAAAAATTTGAAAAAACAGTTCAGCAAAATATGAAAATCATGTATATTCAACCTCTTTTTAAAATAAAAAATTTCAGTGGATTATTATTAAACTATAACAGACTGACCCAGAACACCATCCGGGCGGTTTTGGAACATGGAGTAAAAAATGGCTAAACCCAAAAAAGAAACAACATTGATGGACAAAGTGGTTGGACTTTGCAAACGCAGGGGGTTTGTATATAAAGGATCTGAAATTTACGGCGGACTTGCCAATGCCTGGGATTTTGGTCCGTTAGGGGTGGAACTGCTCAAAAATCTGAAAGAAGCCTGGTGGAAAAAATTTGTCACCGAGCGCATTGATATGGTGGGGCTTGATGCCGCCATTCTTATGAACCCGACCACCTGGGAGGCTTCTGGTCATGTGGGCAGTTTTTCTGATCCGCTGATGGACTGTAAAAAATGTAAATCCCGGGAACGGGCCGATAAACTTGTGGAAAACTGGCAGCAGGACAACGGGTCTGATGAACAGCCTGCCAACTGGGCAGGAGAAAAGACCCCGCCTCAGGATATGCTGGATTTTATTGATGCCAAACATATCGCCTGTCCCCAGTGCGGCAGCCTTGACTGGACCCTGCCCAAAGCCTTTAACCTTATGTTTAAAACCCAGCAGGGTGTGGTTGAAGGCGAAGGCAAGGAGATCTATCTGCGTCCTGAAACCGCCCAAGGTATCTTTGTCAATTTTAAAAATGTCCATACCACCTCACGCAAAAAGATCCCCTTTGGTATTGCCCAGATTGGCAAGGCGTTCAGGAACGAAATTACACCAGGCAACTTTGTATTCAGAACCCGTGAGTTTGAGCAGATGGAAATAGAATACTTCTGTAAACCCGGTACCGAGATTGCGTATCATAATTTCTGGAAAAATTTCTGTATGGATTGGTACCTAGGCCTGGGCGTTACCCCGGACAAGCTTAGATTTCGCGACCATGACGATGCCGAATTGTCCCATTACTCCAATGCCACTGCCGATATTGAATACCAGTATCCATTTGGCTGGGGGGAATTGTGCGGCATTGCTTCCCGGACCAACTATGACTTGAGCCAGCATATGGAGTACTCTGCCAAAGATCTGCAGTATTTTGATGAGGCTGCAAGGGAAAAGTACATCCCCTTTGTTATTGAACCTTCCCTGGGGGTCCAGCGCTCCGCTCTGGTATTTTTGTGCGACGCCTATGAAGAGCAAGAGCTTAAAGAGGGGGATACCCGGGTGGTGCTGCATCTTCACAATCAGTTAGCTCCTGTGAAAATGGCAGTGATGCCCCTGGCCAAAAAGATTGCCGACAATGCAAAGCCTGTCTTTGACACCCTGATACAACAACTGGGACTGAACATGGATTTTGATGTCCAGGGCAGCATCGGCAAGCGCTACCGCCGCCAGGACGAGGCCGGTACCCCCTATTGCGTCACCTTTGATTATGAATCCCTTGACGACAATGCCGTCACTATCCGGGAGCGGGATTCTATGGCGCAGCAGCGCATGAAGATAGATGAACTTGTTCCCTTTTTCCGGGAAAAATTTACCTATTAGAGCCTGTTTGATAATTAGGGGATCTCAGCCCGATTCACCAACTATCAAACAGGCTCTTAGTGGCTTACCCAGCAAAGCTGAGAGAGATTTGGAGACCGGAAACCGGAATCCGGTAAAGGACGATTGATTTTCGGTCTCCGATCTCCAGCTTCAAAAAAAATCAAGACCATTCTTTCATGGGATTGCACTGTTTCAAAGGGCGGTTATCCCCTTGACACCACAATGAAGACGGGGTATTTTATCAGACTTTATATAACGTATTTGTGTCGTGTAATAAATTAGTTAGGGTATAATTATTATTTTTGAAGGTGTGTTTAGAATAATACCAATTAAACAGGATATAACAGGACAAAATCATGCAGGTAAAAATCGAAGATCAGAGCAGTATTAAAAAAGTGCTTTCTTTTGAAATTCCTAAGGAAACAATTTCCAAAGAGTTGAATAAAGCCTATGCCGATTTAAAAAAGACGGCAGATATCAAAGGTTTTCGAAAAGGAAAAATTCCCAGAAAAGTGCTTGAAAACCGGTTTGCCACAGACGTTCATGCCGAGGTTGCCCCACGCCTGATCCAAGAGGCTTTTATGGAAGCAGTTGAAAATCATAAGTTAGATATTGTGGGGGAACCCCAGCTCGACCCCCCGGAACTTACGCCGGATACTGATTATGCGTTTGAGATCTCTGTGGAAGTTAAGCCGGAACTGGATGATATTGATTTCCAAGGTTTTGAACTCAAGAAGACACTTTATGAAGTAACCGAAACCGAAGTTGAAAGCCAGATATACATGCTCCAAAAAACCATGGCCACTAAGCGGAAGGTCGAAGAGGAGCGTCCGGTAAAAGAAAATGACTTTGTTCTGATTGATTATGAAGGGTTTCTAAATGGAAAACCCTTTGAGCATACCCCTAAAGTTGAAAACTATGTTACAGCGATTAACATGGAGCCGCTGCCCAAGGAATTTTCCCAAAAGCTTATCGGCGCCATTCCCGTTCAGGATCTGGAAGTTGAAGTGGTTTACGATGATGATTTTCATGACGAGAATCTGAAAGGAAAAACCATTGAATATAAGGTTACACTTAAAGAGATCCAGGAAGAGGTGCTGCCCGAAGCCAATGATGACCTTGTAAAAGACCTTGACCAATATGAAACCCTTGAAGATGTGAGAGTTGCCATCCGGGATAACCTTGGAAAGGGGATTGCCCAGCGGATCCAGCATGAGATGAGTGAACAGGTTTTCACCCAAATTCTTAAAAAAATAGATTTTCAAGTCCCCCAAGCCCTGATTGAAGGTGAGCTGAATGGTATTATTTCCGAAACGGAACAAGCCTATGCTCAGAACAACACTTCCCTTGAAGAAGTGGGGTTAAGCCGGGAAATCATGCGGGAAAAATACAAGGGTGTGGCTGAAAAACAGGCACGCCGGCATCTGATCCTGGATAAAGTCATTGCCCAGGAAAAGATGGAGCTCAGTGATGAAGAACTTGAGACAAGCTTTGAAGAGATGGCCCAGGCCATGAGCGCGACAAAGGATGCTATCAAGAATTTTTTCAATATGGATCAGCGTCAGCTTGAACATTATAAACATACCCAACTTGAAAAAAAGGCCATTAACCTTATAATAGAAAAAAGCAAGGTAGTTTTGTTTGCTGCAGACTTGCGGTCCATGAGATCATTGAAGCGGTTCAATCCATTAACTGTTTAGCCGGTAACAAGATTAAAAACATATAGTTAGATCATAACAAGGAGTTAAATCGTGCCTCTTATTCCAATGGTTGTTGAACAGAGCAACAGAGGAGAACGTGCCTATGATATCTATTCACGGTTATTAAAAGACAGAATTATTTTTTTGGGATCTGCCATAGATAATGAAGTTGCCAACCTCATTGTTGCACAGATGCTCTTTCTTGAGTCCGAAGATCCTGAGAAAGATATCAATTTTTATATAAATTCTCCTGGCGGCATTGTGACAGCAGGCATGGCCATTTATGACACCATCCAGTACATCAAGCCGGACGTAGCGACCGTGTGTATCGGCCAGGCAGCCAGTATGGGGGCGTTACTCCTCACTGCCGGAACTTGCGGAAAACGGTTTGCCCTGCCCAATGCCAGAATTATGATTCATCAGCCGCTGGGGGGTGCCCAGGGTCAGGCTACCGACATCAAGATCCAGGCGACTGAAATTTTAAGAATGAAAGATTCTTTGAACGAAATTATATCAACGCATACGGGACAGGACATTGAAAAGGTTGCGGCTGATACGGAACGTGATTTTTTCATGTCCGGGGTGCAAGCTCTGGAATACGGCATTGTTGACCATGTAGTCAGTGACAGAAGCCAATTGGAAAAGGCCTCTGACCAGGAGGCGTCAAAGGAGTCATAAAATATGGCCAAAAAAAATGATACAAACGATCAGTTTTTTTGTTCATTCTGCGGTAAAAACCAAAAGGAAGTAAAAAAACTGATAGCCGGACCCAGCGTCTATATCTGCAATGAATGCATCAAGCTGTGCGGTGAAATTATTGAAGATGAAGAAAACGAGTTGGCTGTCGAGTCGGAAAGTACCAAGGAATTCATGGTGCCCAAGCAGATAAAGGAACAGCTGGATTCATATGTAATCGAACAGGATCGTGCAAAAAAGATTTTATCCGTAGCGGTTTATAATCATTATAAACGCCTGTCTTCACATTTGCCAAAAAGCGGTGACGACGTTGAAATCCAGAAAAGCAATATTCTGATTATCGGGCCGACCGGGTGTGGGAAAACCCTGCTGGCCCAGACCCTTGCGCGGTTTCTGGATGTCCCTTTTGCCATTGCTGATGCCACGGCCCTGACCGAGGCCGGCTATGTTGGTGAGGATGTGGAGAATATCGTTCTCTCCCTGGTTCAGAATGCTGATTACGACATTGAAAAGGCCCAGAAAGGTATCATCTACATTGATGAGATAGATAAAATTTCCCAGCGTGGGGACAACCCTTCAATTACCCGGGATGTATCCGGAGAAGGTGTGCAGCAGGCCCTTCTCAAGATCATTGAAGGCACCGTTGCGGCAGTGCCTCCCAAGGGGGGCAGAAAACATCCCCAGCAAGACTATGTCAAGGTGGATACTTCCAATATCCTGTTTATTTGCGGCGGAACTTTTACGGGTCTTGAAAAAGTGGTTGAGCGCCGTTTAATCCAGAAAACCATGGGCTTTGGTGCCAAAATTGCAGACAAAAAAGAGGTGAATCTTGGAGAGCTGCTTGAGCAGGTAAAGCCCGAAGATTTGATTAAGTTCGGTCTGATCCCCGAATTTCTAGGACGGCTGCCCATTATAACTTCCATAGGTGAGCTCAATGAATCGTCTTTGGTTAAGATCCTGACCCAACCGAAGAATGCTTTGGTTCGGCAGTATCAGGAACTTTTTCGCATTGAAGGGGTGAGGCTGCAGTTTACGGATGAGGCCCTTGAAGCCATGGCCAAGGAAGCGGTTGCCAGAAAATCCGGGGCCAGAGGATTGCGAGCCATTATGGAAGAAACCATGATGAACATCATGTATGAGATTCCTTCCAAAAAAAATGTGGTTGAGTGTGTGGTGGGCGAAGAAGTGGTATTAAACAATGAGGAACCTATCTTGCTGTATGAACAGCCCAAAAAACAGGCTTAGGGCCATTTCTCACAACCTCCCTGGTTGCTGCTCCAGTTACAAATTTTTCTGCGCCTTGTATCTGAGCAATTTTTCTTCCAAACACGGGCTTTGGGTCAGGCTTTAAAGAGAAAGTTTACATCCATGATCAGTATTTCCCGTTTTTTCAATCCCGAGGATGGGCCTGAAAATGAGACTAAAACCCTTCCGTTGGTACCCTTGAGGGATATTGTCCTCTTCCCCTTTGTTACAACCTCTATTTTTGTGGGAAGGGAAAAATCCATCAGGGCACTGTCCCAGGCCATGGGCGGTGACAAGAAAATTTTTCTTACGACCCAGAAAAATCCGGAAGTTCTGAAACCGAAGATAGATGATATTTTTCAGGTGGGTAGCGAAGCCCGGATCACCCAGCTGTTACGACTGCCCGATGGTACGGTAAAGGCATTGGTTGAAGGGGTTGCCCGGGGCTGTATCATTAAAATGGTTGATCAGGACGGTTTCCAGGTGGTTGATTATGTGGACGTCTCTGAAAAGCCGTTGTCCGATGCCAACACTGAGGCGGCCATCCGGACTGTTCATGAAGCGTTCCAGCATTATGCCAACTTGTCCGGCGTGGTTTCCAAAAGTTTTTTCAAGGGACTGGATACCCTGGAACAGTATCCGTCAAGGTATGCCGATACCATTGCCGCTCAACTGCCCTTCAAGGTTCAGGACAAACAAAAGCTGCTGGAGTGTGGTGATATTGAAGAACGTTTCTTTTTGCTTTTAAAGCTAATTCAGAAGGAGACGGAAGTTTTTTCCATGTCCCAGAAAATCAAGGGCAGGGTCAAAGAACAGATGGATAAACTTCAAAAGCGTCACTACCTTAACGAGCAGATGCGGGCCATCCAAAAGGAGATGGGTGAGGATGGCCAAGGCGGTGAGTTTACCGATCTTGAAAAAAGGATCAAGGCCAAGCGCATGCCTAAAGAAGCGGCTGGTGTTGTGCGCAGGGAGTTGGAAAAACTCAAGCTGATGTCTGCAACCTCCTCGGAAGCAACCGTGGTCAGAAATTACATTGACTGGCTGGTTTCCCTGCCCTGGTATCGGAAAAACCGGATAAAAAATGAAATTTCAAAGGCTGAGAAAATTCTGGACCAGGATCATTACGGCTTGAAAAAACCCAAGGAGAGGATCCTTGAGTATCTGGCTGTACAGATTCTGGTAAAAAAAATAAAAGGCCCGATTCTTTGCCTGGTGGGACCACCGGGTGTCGGGAAAACCTCTCTTGCCCGGTCTGTGGCCAGGGCTACCGGGCGTTCATTTGCCCGGATCTCCTTGGGTGGGGTTCGTGATGAGGCAGAGATTCGAGGACACCGAAGAACCTATGTCGGTGCCATGCCCGGAAAGATTATCCAGACATTGAAAAAAACCGGGTTTAATAACCCGGTTTTTTGCCTGGATGAAATTGATAAAATGACCAGTGATTTTAGAGGCGATCCCTCTTCTGCACTTCTGGAGGCACTGGATCCTGAACAGAACAGAAATTTTAACGATCACTATCTTGAAGTTGATTATGATCTGTCTGAAATTTTATTTATCACCACAGCAAACACACTGCATGAAATCCCGGCCCCACTGCGTGACCGTATGGAGGTGATCCAGATACCCGGGTATACGGATTATGAAAAATACCAGATTGCCACCGGCTACCTGATTCCCAAACAGAGGCGTGAGAACGGACTGGATAAAGGGGACGTCTCTTTTTCAAAAGCCGCGATTCAGACGATTATCAAGCAGTACACCAAGGAAGCCGGGGTGAGAAATCTTGAGCGTGAGCTTTCTTCTGTGCTTAGAAAAATAGCCACGGAAATTGTACGGACCAAGACGCGTAAAAAACATCAGGTTACAGCAAATACGGTTTCAAAATATCTGGGGCAGCCCAAGTTTAGAAATTCAATTCTTGAACAGGAAGATAAAACCGGAATTGTTACCGGATTGGCCTGGACCCAGGCAGGTGGTGAGCTTTTAACCATTGAGGCTGTGACCATGCCGGGTAAGGGTAAGGTCATGGTTACCGGAAAGCTTGGGGAGGTGATGAAAGAAAGCTCCCAGGCGGCTGTATCCTATGTCCGTTCAAGAAGCGCTGGTCTTAACATCACAGAAGACTTTTATAAGGATACAGACATCCACATCCATGTGCCGGAAGGGGCCATCCCAAAGGATGGGCCTTCGGCCGGCATTGCCATGTGTACGGCCGTCGTTTCCATTCTAACCGGCCGCCCTGTAAGCCGGAACGTAGCCATGACAGGGGAAATTACGCTTCGCGGACGGGTGCTGCCCATTGGCGGCCTAAAAGAAAAACTTCTGGCAGCCCATGCCAATGGGATTAAAAAGGTGATTCTCTGTGAGGAAAACAAAAAAGATATCATAGACGTTCCCAAAGTGATTCAAAAACAGCTTGATATTGTCTATGTAGAAAATATGGCTGAAGTGCTTGAACATGCCTTGGTGTAAGAGGTTGTTTTGCTATGCCCATAAAAAACAATAAATTGCCGCACTATAATTGTTTGGGTGCCGAGATTTTTATTTTTAACGATACAGGGACATGCTGTTTTTATAACCTGTTTTTAATCATCGACAAAAATTGAGACATAGCCGCGACTTCATCTAATGGTGCAATACTGCGGCGAATCTTCACCATAGCCTCATACTCTTCAGGTTCCATGAGCAGATCTTCTTTCCGGGTTCCGGAGTTATTAATATTAATGGCCGGCCAGATCCGTTGCTCGGCACACTCTCTGGATAGGTAAAGATCCATATTGCCGGTTCCTTTGAATTCCTGGAAAATAACATCATCCATGCGGCTGCCGGTGTCAACCAGAATGGTTGCAATCATTGTAAGGGATCCACCGCCCTCAAGCTTGCGGGCACCCCCAAAAATTTTTCTGGGAAACTCCATAGCATTGGCACCAAGACCGCCACTCATGGTTTTACCATAGGAATCGGTGTCAATATTAAACGCCCTGGTCATCCGGGTTAAAGAGTCGATGAAAACTACGGCATCCTGACCAATTTCCGTGCATCTGATGGCCGTGTGCACCGCAAGGCGGGTCATCCTCATGTGCTGGCCAATTTGTTGATCCGCAGAAGAGTAAAGTACATGGGCGCCTGCCAGCCCTCTTTGGAAGTCGGTAACTTCTTCAGGCCGTTCATCCACAAGAAGAACAAATACTTTGGTATCAGGGTGATTGGCGACCACAGAGTTGGCCATGTGCCTTAAGATTGTTGTTTTTCCGGATTTTGGTGGGGCAATGATCAATCCCCGCTGCCCCATGCCTATGGGAACAATAAGATCTAAAGCTTTTCCTGTCAGGTCATCAGGCCCCTGGGCAAGGTGGTACCTTTCAAAAGGATTGACGCTGACCTGCTCCTGGAGCATTGGCGTTCTTATGAACTCGTCAAAGGCAAGGTTGTTGATAGTTTCAATACGTATGAGCGCAACGTTTACGTTCTGCGGGCTCTTTTTTTCTCCATAGCCCTGGATAAAGCTGCCTTCCCTGAGATTGAGTTTGCGTATCAGGCTGTTGGGTACATAGGGATTTTCAGGCTTGGGATTGTAATTTTCTTCAATATTTCTTAGAAAACCAAACCCCTTGTCCATGATTTCCAGATATCCCTGAACAGGTTCCATTGTCGACTCCTATTGAGTATTGTCAGGAAAAGAGATGAAAAGATGTTGTATTAAATTTATTCTATACTGTTTACATGTTAATCAATTGTATAGCAATTTCCCCATAATTTTGCAAGGATTTGATTGAATTCCAGCACGTCAGGGCGTTGAAAAGTTTGATCCTCATCTCATAATGTAACTACTAACCCCTATCAGAGTAAATCTGGCCAGAAAACATACATTCAGTACCTTTTTCGATCCCGTTTTGATCTTTGTACAGCCTCAGTAATTGTTCTCCAGTCCAGTGTTCATTTTTATCTTTGATTGGGACATTGCTAAGAGTGTAACCTTTCTGCGTATTACTTAATAAAATACTAACTCCCTGTTAATTCAGCCCAATCTGCGCTAGTATAAACGGATCGAAGAAGTAATGTTGCCTCTGCACCATTTATCGGTCATCGACACCACACGACCTTCCAAAATATCGACAAGCATTTTATAAACCCATTTCTTTAGCTTTACGGCTTCATTTTTTCTGTACAAGGCGTTGCCGATTATATAAAGGTACTCAACAATATGGATAATGTCTAATATTCCCACATATCCAACACCTTTCAAATGCTGGTCAACCAAGTCCCACAAATGCAATGCTTCGTCTAATAACACCACCCACTGTCGCTTGTGCTCGGGATCTCTCTTTTGAGCATCCCGGATAATTTCATCCATAACATCGCCCTTACTACGTTCCAGGCTGGCTAAGCGTTTTATATTCTGGGCTTTTACACTTTTTTGTTCTCGATTGTCTCGATTTTCTTCGGGATAGATCAAATTTCCGGCAACGTTTTTAACACTACGGACGCAATGTCATAAAGTTAACGGCAAGGCTTATAATTCATATGGAACTCTTGCTTATTGACCTTGTGTTTTCGTTTGAATTTACGCCCTGGCCTGATCGGTTCGATTGCCGCCATAAAAACAGACTGACACCAACCAGAGCTTCTTTTTTCTTCTGAGGCCTTTCACCTTTTCCCAAACGGGCTTTTAGCTCTGACAACTGCCGTCGAATAAAATGAGAAGCAATTTTCACAAATTTTCTGTTAATAGCCGGACTATTGACATAAAATTTGGGGGAATTGGAGGCATTTTCATGAGATTGCAGCCGATTCATCAATTATCAAACAGGCTCTAAGGTCCATTCAAAATTAAAGCTCCCAAAGCTGCGCCGGATTTTAAGTCGCCATCAAGGTACACCAATGGATGCATATTCGATATATATGTCCGTTAGCGTAACGCCGAGGGCAGCTTAAAAGACAAGCAGATGGGAGTTTTTATTTTGATCATGGGCCTTAAACCCAAAATCCCTAACATCATTTGGAAAGGATTGCAAATTTTTTAATTTGCCGCATAGCCGACTAAGCACTTTATAGTCAACTCTTTGTAATCGATACAGATCCTTTAACTTTCGTTGTGGGCTGAGCCTGGCCGCGGATATGTCAGGTCCGCCCATGGGCTTAATGATCAATGACTCCCGGTTGATTTTTTTACTATGGGAGTTATATTTTCTTACGCTTGGGCGAAGATGGATTGTAAACCAATAGACCTATATGAATAGAGAGGACAACTATGGCCAATCAATTTAAAACCGGCATGCTTCTGATCATAATGACCGGTTTGTTTCTGGTTCTCGGATATCTTTTAGGCGGACAGGCCGGTATGTTCATTGCCTTGGTTTTTGCTGGTGTTATGAATATTTCAAGTTATTGGTATTCGGATAAAATTGTTTTAAAAATGTACCAGGCCCAGCCGCTGGAGCGCTCCCAGGCCCCGGGCCTGTTTGATATCGTAGCCCGTCTTGCCTCCCGGGGGACGCAATCCGGAACATGCGGTTGTCGCGGTCACCCAGGGGCTGATGAATATGATGAACCAGGCGGAACTTGAAGGGGTGCTGGCCCATGAACTGGGTCATGTAAAAAACCGGGATATTCTTATCTCCACCATTGTGGCGACCCTGGCCGGGGCCATCATGTGGATTGCGTCCATTGCAAGGTTCTCGGCCTTTTTCGGTGGTACGGATGATGACGAGGGTGGCCTTGGCGTCATTGGTGTGCTAGTGGTCTCCATGGTGGCCCCCATTGCCGCAATGATCGTTCAGATGGCCGTGTCCAGATCCAGGGAATACCTGGCCGATGCCACAGCCGCAAGTATTACTGGTAATCCCAATGGTCTGGCATCCGCATTGTCAAAGCTGGGGGGATTCAGCCGAAGTCAGTCCCAGGTTGATGCCAGTCCCGCAACCGCCCATATGTTTATTGTCAATCCGTTGACCGGAAGACAGATGATGAATCTGTTTTCCACCCATCCACCCATTGAAGATCGTGTGGCCCGGCTTGTGGGGTCTCAACCGGCTGGCCGTAATGTCGCCGGCCATTACGGCAGGGAAAACAGAAACGGGTATTCCGCCGGCACAAGCATGGAGGACCGGAGCCGGTCATTTTGGGACAACATGTCCTGATAAAAAGGCGGAGGAACAAACTTATTTCCGGGGCACATCCTTGCCGCAATGTTTGCATACTTTGGCCCGGTTTTTAATAATTTCGGCACAGAAGGGGCATTCCCGGGTAAAATGGCGTTCATGGAGCTGTTCAATGACTTTTTTCACCCCTTTTTGTAATACCGGGGTGGGGAATTTATGGTTGATCAGGTGCTCCACGGCTGTGGCATCACCTAATTCTCCCACCATTTCTGCTGCTTTCAGTCTTGCCTTGGGCGGAATATTGGGATCCAGGCAAATTTTTAGAATCTCATCCCAGTCTTTGGAAATATAATAATCCGTAAGAATGGAAAAGGTCTGTTTCAGCAACTCTTTTTTGGCTTGTTCAGCCACAAGCGCGGCGTCATCCATAACTGAACCGGTGCCGCCGATGGGGCTGAACACGGGCATGTATTCAAAATGGGTGGCGCCTGGTTCGCAAAAGCACCTGTAGGAGGCGGGGGCTTCCATGGACTCCATCAGATGCTCCCACCCCTTTTTATAAGAAGGGCAGTCATCGTTAAAACAGACAAATAAATAGGGGGTCTGCCAGCCCAGACCGTCGGAAAAATTGATGGGTGGAATCTCCCACAGCGTCATGACCTCATCGCAATGGGGACAATTGGGCTTGTCCAATTGTAAATATTTTTCAAGCAGTTCTTCTTTGGTTTCAAATGCCATTATTTTCTCCTTATGATAGTAAGGGCGGATCACAAACCGGCAACATCTATCACGATAAGCACAGAGGGGTGATTGTCAAATCACCTCTTCTGCTTTTCTTACTTGTGTGCCGTTACTCTTGCTCCTGCTCGAATCCACAGCATAGCGTAAGAACCACGACTGAGTATCAATTCATTGCATTACTCTATAGTGGCCAGCACATCATCTTTAGCCACAGCATCCCCTGGGTTGAAATGGATGGCGGTAATGGTGCCATCGGCGGTGGCCGGCAGGGCATTTTCCATCTTCATGGCCTCAATTACCACAATGGTATCGCCTGCATTCACCGTATCCCCCACATTTTTTTCATACTTGATAATCGTGCCGGGCATGGGCGCCAGGACAGGCGTTCCAGCACCTGACTGTGCAACAGGTTTGGGTGCAGGTACAGCCGGTTTGGGTGGTGCTAGGGGTTTGGGGGCCGGTGGTGCAGGGACCGCTGGAGGAACGGTAGGTGCAGATGGCGCCACAGGCGGTGCTGCAGGCATCGCCGAAGCAAGCGACGCATAGGAGATCACGGGAGTCCCCCCCACTTCATCCACACCCACCTCAAAACATTCCCCCTCCACAAAGACGTTAAAGGTCCTGGCAAATTCGCTTTTTTCAGGCAGATTCGCAACCGGTTCAATCAGCTTGCCGGACTTGGCCTTTTTAATCATATCTTCCTGTTTTTTAACATCTTCCAGGGTAATGGGTTTGAAATCCTCCGGCACCTGTTCCTTGCCATATTTCCGCATCAGGTATGTTTTGCCGGTTACGGGGAACAGGGCATACAGCATAAGATCTTCCTCATCCACGGCCAGATCCCCGATCTCTTCCCTGGCTTTTTCAAGTTCCGGTGTCAAAACCTCAGCCGGCCGGCAGGTAATCGGTTCTTCGCCCCTTTCATAATCCTTGAGCGCTTTTTTCTGCAGCTTGGGATCGATGGGAACAGCTGTTTTACCGTACAGTCCGTAACACAGATCCTTGACCTGGGAGGTAATCATTTTGTAGCGCTCTTCTTTGGTATCAAAAAGCACATTGTTCACCGTCTGGGTACCCACAATCCGGCTGGTGGGCGTTACAAGGGGAATCTGACCCAACTCTTTTCTGACCCTGGGCAGTTCTTTGTACACCTGTTTCATTTTATCCAGTGCATCCATTTCCCGGAGCTGTTTCTCCAAATTGGCACGCATGAAGTCCGGCGTCTGGTGCAGGAGCACATCAATATCAATCAGGGAGACCTTGGTGTCATCCAGCAGGTGTCTATATTTGGGGATCACATCTTTTTCCAGGGTTTCGTTGATCCGGGTAAGGGCCTTGATATCAAATCCTGTATCCCGGCTGGTGCCCATAAGACTCATCACAAAGGGTTCAAGTGCGGCATGGGATGTTCTGTATGCATAGGGCGTCATGCAGGTATCAATAATGTCCACCCCTGCCTCCACAGCCTTAAGATGGGTCATGGGTGACATGCCCGAAGTAAAATGGGAGTGCAGGTGGATCGGGGGGGTAATTTCCGCCTTCAGCGCCTTTACCAGCTCAAAGGCATCATAGGGAGCCATCAACCCTGCCACATCCTTGATGCATATGGAATCAGCCCCCATATCCTCCAGGGCTTTGGCCTTTTTCACATAATAATCCAGGTCATATATTCCTTTGCCCAGGCGCGGTTCCGTCAGGGTATAGCAGATGCAGCCCTGGAAATGCGCACCACAGGCTTTGATCACAGGCACTACGGTTTCAAAATTTCTGTAATCATTGAGCGCATCAAAGGTTCTGAAAATATTCAGCCCGTTTTCCACGGTCTTTTTAACAAAAAGTTCGGCCAGATCATCGGCATAGTTCCGGTATCCCACAAGTTTCTGACCCCGCAGCAGCATAGAAACCGGGGTTTTTTTAAAATACCGTTTCAGGGTGCGAAGCCGCTGCCAGGGATCTTCGTTGAGATACTGGTGCATGATGTGAAAGGAGGCCCCGCCCCAGACTTCCACAGCCCAGAACCCGATTTCATCCATCTGCTCGGCCACATGGATCATATCCTCGGTCCGGCCCCGGGTGTCAAACAATGACTGATGGCCGTCTCTAAGGGAGAGATCTTGAATTTTCAAGGGATTTTCTGCCTTGGGCCGCGCTTGGGAATAATCCGTCCCAACCATTTTAACTTCATTGTGATCGGTCATAATATCCTACATATCATATCGTTTATTTAATCATCTAAGCATTCTTTGCCGTATCATTGCATTGGCATTCATAATCGCCTGCCGTCCGGAAAGGCCCCAAAAATTGATCTGCCCAATAGGGGCAATGGCTGAAGATTGGTCCGCACCATCTCCAGCCTGGCTTTGCATGGCAACAGCGGCGGCCTCTTCCTGGGTTCTGATGTACATGTGAACAGCAGCCATGGCAGCAGCCAATTTTTTATTTTTCATGAAAATGGTCTCCTACACTGGTATGTTTCCGTGTTTCTTGGCCGGCCTGAATTCCCGTTTGGTTGCCACGGCCTCAAGGGCATCAATCAGCCTGGGCCGGGTTTCACTGGGCACGATCACGGCATCCACATACCCCCTTGCTGCGGCACAATAGGGATTGGAAAACTGGGTGTTGTACTCATCTATTTTCTGCTTGCGCATGGCTGCCGGATCCTGGGCATTTTTAATCTCCCTTGCATGGATGACGTTTGCCGCGCCTTCAGCGCCCATGACCGCAACCTCAGCCATGGGCCAGGCAAAGGCCATGTCCGCGCCAAGATGCTTGGAGCACATGGCAATATATGAGCCACCGTAATCCTTTCTTGTGATCAGCAAAAGCTTGGGCACTGTGGCCTCGGCGTAGCACCATAACAATTTTGCCCCATGCCGGATAACCCCGCCCCACTCCTGGTTGGAACCCGGCAGATAACCGGGTACGTCGGCAATGGTGAGCATGGGAATATTAAAGGCGTCACAGAACCGGATAAACCGGGTGGCCTTGTCTGATGCGTCAATATCCAGACAACCGGCCATCACCATGGGCTGGTTGGCGATGATACCGATGGGGCGGCCATTGAGCCGGGCAAAACAGATCACAATGTTTCTGGCAAAATACTGGTGGGGCTCGAAAAAATAACCATCATCCACAATGGCGGCAATCACCTGTTTGACATCATAGGCCTGGCTGGATTTATCAGGAATAATGGTGTCAAGGGCCGGAGACATGCGATACGGGGGATCTTCCGTGGGTTTGGCCGGGGGATCTTCCATGTTGTTGGACGGCAGAAAGGATAACAGCTGCTTGATCTGCTCAATGCAGTCCTCATCAGACTCACAGGCAAACTGAGCCACCCCGGACTTTTCGTTATGGGTCATGGCGCCGCCAAGGGCCTCAAAAGAGATCTCCTCCCCGGTGACCGCCTTGATGACATTGGGACCGGTGATGAACATATAGGAGGACTCCTTGACCATGAAGATAAAATCGGTCATGGCCGGAGAATACACAGCCCCGCCTGCCGTGGGGCCCATGATGGCTGAAATCTGGGGGATCACACCCGAAGCCGCGGAATTACGAAAAAAGATTTCGCCGTATCCGGACAAGGCATCAATGCCCTCCTGAATCCGGGCGCCGCCGGAATCGTTCATGCCGATAACCGGGGCACCGGACTTAATCCCAAGGTCTATCACCTTGCATATTTTTTTAGCCTGCATCTCTCCAAGGGATCCGGCCGAGGCCGTAAAATCCTGGGCATAGGCAAAGACCAGACGGCCATCCACCTTTCCATGGCCGGTGATTACACCGTCTGCGGGAATTTCCTTTGTTTCCATGCCAAAGTTGGTGCACCGGTGGGTTACGAACATGTCCAGTTCCCTGAAGGTACCGGCGTCAAACAGCAGGTCAAGACGCTGCCTGGCGTTCAA
>PDTI01000007.1 GCA_002747145.1 Desulfobacter postgatei | reverse complement strand
TTCTTCCTTGACACTCTATCATTTTGTATGTTTTAAGAAAGTTGATGTCGCATTGAACAAGGCGCGGTTAGCGAATAAAGGATTATTTTATGCCGGAATTACCAATGGAAAAACAAAATCTGCTTCAAAAATGTGTTGAGTTTCATGGTCATTTGTGCCCCGGGCTTGCATTCGGGTTCCAGGCAGCCATGGCCGCTATGGACTTTTTTTCAGAAGCACGGGCAGTGGACGAAGAAATTGTGGCCATTGTTGAGACAAACGCCTGTGGCACTGATGCGATCCAGGTGATTACAGGATGTACCTTTGGCAAAGGCAATTTCATTTTCAAAGATTATGGAAAAAACGCATTTACCTTTGTCAGCAGAAATTCAGGGAAAGGCGTTCGCATTGCAAGAAAATATGATCCTGAACCTCTTCTGACGCCCAGGCATCAGGAACTGATGCAACGGATAAGGCAAGATAAAGCTGACCAGGCTGATCATGATGAGTTCTGGGGGCTTCACCGGGAAAAATCCATGAGAATTCTTGAACAGGAACCAGAAGGGCTGTTCTCCATCGCCGAAACAACCTTAACCATGCCCCCAAAAGCAAAGATCGAACCATCACACCAATGTGACAGATGCAAAGAACCTACCATGGCCTCTAGATTAACCCAGGCAGACGGCCGCTTTTTTTGCCAAGGCTGTATGCCGGATATTGATTTTCAATAGACCTTGATCCTCTAAGAGCTTGGTTGGTAATTGATGAATCGGCTGCAATCTCATGAAAATGGCCCCAATTCTTCCAAATTTTATGCGAATAGTCCGGCTATTAACAGAAAATTTGTAAAAATGGGATCTTATTTTCATGAGATTTCGTTTCGATCCCCTAATTACCAAACAAGCTCTTAGGCCCATGGTCAAAATTAAATCGGCCACAGATACGCCGGATTTTAAGTTGCCATCAAGGCAGGCCAATGGCGGTTTAAAAGACAAGCAGATGGGTGATTTTATTCTGATCATGGGTCTTAGTCTTACATAAAGGCGGATTCCTTTGATGCGGCGGGCCATAAATTCCATTTTTTTTGACAAGCGGGATTATAAACTCATTGAGATTGTAAACTCGGTATCTAACGACCCCAAAATCCTTGGATATACGGGCAAGCTGCTTTATCCTTTTTTTCATCCCCTGGGGATCAAAGAGCTTGCAGAATCCAGGGGCCTTCGCGCGGCCTATTCCATTCTCAATCTCATGGAATCCATTAAAACCGGTGATATCACAAGCCGCCTTAAGGCCCTGGCAGGCCTTAAGGACGATATTGTCAACACCGTTGGCGGCCCCATACCCCAAAATACGTCCAGGGTGCTGCTGCAGATTATGAAAGACCTTGTCCGGGCAAAGGCAGACCCTGAACATCAACTTAAGCTGGCCCACGATTTCAGGATCGCCGCATTTGGCAAACCCAGGGTGATCCGAAATTTGCTTGACCATTACCATCTGCTTGAAATGCCCGAAGAGTGGAATCAAATCACCTTTGACGACCATGTCCATGATGCAAACACCTCGGGCAGGAAAAGTGCCACGCACCTGATCATGGATGCCTGGATTAAGGGCATTCGAAGACTGCGTGTGATCTACTACCATTATATTGAACCCAAATGTGCACTGGAGCTGATTGAAGCCGCCAGAATCATGGAAATAGATCTGCGAATCGGTATTGAATTCTGGCCTCTTTACCGGGACAGATATATTTCGCTTATCTGGGTTTCCCGGGGGCTGCCTGACCTTGAATCCTTTTTGAGCTTTCTGGCTGAACCCTCAGTGATTCAGTTCATGGAACAGGGCAAAGCCCTTGTAAAGTTCCAGGAAGCGTATCTGTGTCTTTTGCTGGACAGATTCAATCAGTCAGGACGTAAGGCCTTGTGCCGGAAGCTTGATATTACCATGGCCTGTGTGACGGCTGAAGAATTTTTCGATTTTGTCGGACCAGGTCAGCCAAGTTTACACTACCTTGGCGAATTTATTCATTCAAAAGTCCTCAAGGCCATTCACGTAGAAATTTCGCGCTTAAAAGAGGGGGCGGCCGGTCCGGAAGTCCAAACGAATCTTGACCATTTATCCAAAATCATAAACGAGTTCATGGTCAGCGACATCCTTGAGCAATACCTTGATGCCGAAGATTTTTTCAGCGGCCTTTACGATTATGTTAAAGAAAAAAAAGAGTGTGCTCCGCCAAGACTTTGTGTGCAGTTTTGCACGCTGCTGGACCAGATCGGCGATCTTCTTGGTGATTTCCGAATTACCCTTAATCTTGACAGGCTCAGGCCTGAAGATGTGCTTGAACTTTTATATGAAAGCGGCGGCAGAATTTCTAGAATTGAGATTATCAATCTCACAAAATACGATCCCCTGAACAATGAAATCATGCTTCGCGTCTATGAACTCCAAGCTGCGGTCAATCAGGGAAGTCTGTTAAAATTAAAGCGCATTATTTCAAAAATTATCCTGGAAGTACAAGAAGATGTGCAAAAAAAAGAGGGTGATCAAAAGCAAAGCCGGCTGAACAAACTGTCTGTGATTCTCAACGACATTGACGAATTCAAACACATGTTTGATGCCCGTCCCATCAAGTTAAGAATCGGGTCTGACTCTACAGGAAAGCTGGGACATTATGGTATGGGATTTGCTGTGCTCGACACTCTGCCCTTCAGGGTCCGGCAAAAAATTAAAAAAGAACACAGCGATTGGCTGCACCTTCCTGTCAATGTTAAAACCCGTCTGTGCACCATGATCACACCGCCTGAGTCTGTTTCCAGCACCATTGCCTGGATACCGGGTATACGCGGGTTATTATCCAACAGGAAAAGGAAGTGGATACCTGAATTTTTTCTGCTCCACCCGGATTCCAAAGGGAACCTGGTTACCCTTGGACGATCGGCTTTAATGGGACAAAAAGACAATTTTGCTGCAGAATCCGGTGAGAAAACCAAGTCGAAAAAATCAGTTAAGTATCTTAAGTCCCCACTTAAAAATTTTTTTAAGGTTATTGTTGGATTTATTCCGGCTCAGCTTTGCTTTATGCTGACCAAAGACTGGTGGGTTCTATCCTATTTTGGTGCGTTGATCTGGTTTGGCATCACCGGCATACGAAATGTGATTCAGTCGGTGCTCGGCGGGGGCGGTATTAAAAGGGCATCACGTTTAAAATGGAATGACTATGTAAGTTGGGACAGGCTTACGGATTCCCTTTTATTCACGGGGTTTTCAGTTCCCCTCCTGGATTATCTGGTTAAAACCCTTCTTTTAGACAAAACCTTGGGTATTACCATAAATACCGATCCTGTGACGCTTTATGCCGTCATGGGGCTTGCCAACGGTATCTATCTTTCCACCCATAATTTTTTCAGAGGCTTGCCCAAGGGGGCGGTGACCGGTAATTTTTTCAGAAGCATTATTTCCATTCCTGTAGCTGTTTTGCTCAATTCAGGCATCGGCGCTGTTCTGGTTTTTTTCAACGTTCCCAATATTAACAGTGTGCTTCAGAAATGGGCTGCCATTATTTCAAAAAGTGCGTCTGATATTGTGGCCGGAGTCATTGAAGCTGGGGCTGACCGGTCTGTCTATACCCATCTTCGCAAACAAAATATCCGTAAAAAAATTGTTGAACTTTTTGATATTTACTCCAAACTGATCATGCTGTTTCCTGAAACAGAAGAGCTCACAATTCTGGAAAATTCAGGCATGCTTTTAGACAGCAAAAACTCGGAAGTCCGGGATCTGGCAACATTGATCATCATCAATGCCCTGGACTTATTCTATTTCTGGATGTACCTGCCCCGGGCCCAGTCGTCATTAATCCGTATGGTTTTAGAAATGACACCGGAAGAAAAGGTTATCTTTTTCCAGGCCCAGAACATGCTGCGCCATGAGCATCATATCAGCAGATTGTTTGTGGACGGTATTCTGGGTGGAAATTTTTCCCGGCCCCTCTCCTTTTATCTGACCTCATACCGCTCTTATCTTGAAAGTATTGAAAAGGTAAGGGCATCCATCCCGGAAGAAAAATTTGATGAGAAATCATGTTTAGAGCCTGTTTGATAATTAGGGGATCAAGGCGAAATCTCATGAAAATGAGAACCAATTTTCACAAATTTTATGTTAATAGCCGGACTATTGACATAAAATTTGGGGGAATTGGGGCCATTTTCATGGGATTGCAGCCGATTCATCGATTATCAGACAGGCTCTTATAGAAGATGCCTTTTTTATCTTGATAATGACGCCTGAATTACATATAGTCTTACTTTTATAATTATGGCTTATTTATTTTAAGGATAGATCAATGGCAAAAATGTTTTACACCGGGAACAGGGAATCCAAGCTTCTTTCCAAGATCGAATCGTCCAAGGAGCGGGAAAGAATTAAAACTATCAGCACTATCCGGGATAACATTGATTCATTCAGTAACAAAGTTTCCATGAAGCTCATTGAGACCGGGCTGGTTGAAACGGTGAGCAAATCCAGTGTGGAAAACCAGATTGTGCGCTGCTTAGATAAACTGTGCCGGGCCGAGGATTTTGATATTGACTATGTCATAGCACCATTCAGATCCCTGGTGTCAAACCCTAATATTGCTAGCCTTTACCTGACCGCATTCGTGATTGAAACATTGATCAACCACAAAGATGTCATTGATATCTACGGCAGCGACGATGATATCTATTTTTGTATTCAAAAAGAATTAACTGCTCTGCTGGAGGGTTGCAGCGGGTATTGATGAACCGATTTGCCGGTTTATTTAAACCTGAATCCGCGGCACAAAAGATGGATGGATCTTGAAATTATTGGGGAATCTTAATTTTGGCTTTCACCTCGCAGGTGACGCAGCAAATAGAATTTGATCCATCATTTCAGTACATATCAAAAAACATGCCCCGAACTCAGGTTAAATTTAAGACAGGCCGCTTTTTCGAAATGATATCCGAAAAAGCGGCCTGTTCTTTTTTTCTTATTTTTTAACCCATACACCGGCCTTGTTCTGGTAATAGTGGCCTTTTGCAGCGTTTGAAAACAAACTGGCCGCCCTTCTTTCCTGAACAAATTGGGTGGAGACTTGCTCCTTTTTTGCAATGTGGGTGTAAATGGCTTTCCGATCTTTATTTTCTGCTGCCACCAGATCCTGTTTCTCTTTTTTTGCCGTGACAAATCCCAGATAACCTGTATTTGTTTCACCAATAATGCCTGATACGCCGGATTTTAAGTCACCATCAAGGCACGCCAAAGGACGCATATTGGTTATATGTGTCTGCTGGCGTAACGCCGAGGGTGGCTTAAAAGACAAGCAGATGGGCGATTTTATTTTGATCATGGGCCTAACAATCAGTAATTTAAAGGGGTTCATCATTCATCTCCTCCTGTTTCAGGTTGACTCCTTTCAAGCTGTTCCTGGGCTGCATCAATATCACCGAAGAAATCGTCCAGAGCTTTATCCACCTTGACGTTTACATCAATTGTAATATGGATGGGTTTAATTTCAACGGGTTTGACTTCAACTTCGTGGCTGGTTCTGCAACCGGCCAATGCCAGAAAAAGAACACAGACAACCACGGTTTCACATCGTTTTAGCATGGTAACCTCACTGTTTAAGAGTTTGTTTGGTAATTAGGGGATCGAAGAAAAATTTTGTGTTAATAGCCGGACTATTCGCGTAAAATTGGGGAGAATTGGGGCCATTTTCATGAGATTTTGCTTCGATCCCCTAATTATCAAACAGGCTCTTTTAAGGATTCATAATGCGATTCAGATTATTACCAAATTGAATAACCTGGTTAAATGGCAAGGTTAAATTCACATCCAGTTTGATCCCCTGGAAATTTGACCCAGGGCTTTGTGCATCAACGCGAACAAAGGAATTTAATTGCCGGTTATATTCAAAGGGTAAGGCCGCTGAAGGCTTTCCCTCAAGCTGCATGTTGACGCCAAGTGTATCCCCATGGCTATTGAGTTTAAGCTTCACCCACTTGTACTCAAAATTTTTTAAGGCTTCTCCTGCAAGATCAAGCTGGGAGAATTCCCGGGTATGCTTTGGAATTGCATCAAGCATGCCATCAAGACCTTTGATAAAAATCCGTCCCCCCTCCCCGGGTGTGGAAAAAAGAAAGCCCTTATCAAAGGCGATTTCGTTGTTTTTTATAACCATCGGGATACGTCCGCTCAGGGTGCCGCCCCCTTGTGCATCAAAGGCGCCAAGCTGATGAAAGAGTTTTTCCATTTCAAGCCGGTCACAGTATAAGGTTAAATGTATAGCGTTATCGTCCGAAGGCAGCCTGAACGCCTCTGTTGTGACAATACCATTGCACCAGTTAAATTTCAAATTTTCAACATGAACAGACGTTCCATCTTCAAGGCTGAACCGTATTTTTCCATTGTTACAATTAAAATGTCCGGCATTAACGGCAGCAATATTTATATACTGGCCTGGAAGGGTTTCAGGTATCATAAGGTCATTGAAATGCAAATCAGCAGATATTCCGGATACCGAGAAACCGGATTCAACACAGTTGAGCATGCCGTTGGATACCTGGATCTGCGCAGATGAATCTATTTTTTGATTTGTGTAGGAAAAATCCGCCCTGGCGGAAATATCAAAATTCAGATCACCAACTCCGGATATACCGGGAATAAAGGAGGCCAGTCTCTTTTGGGTGATGGAAACCTGATTTATGGCAGCGTGCCCTTTTATAAAAGGGGTCATGGCCGGATTAAGGCCTGCCCGGGCTGAAAAATTAATGACCAGGTCCGGGAATCCGGTATGGGTCACCGTTCCGAGTATATCCATGGCAAGATCTGATGTCTGAACGACTTTGGCAGCAACAGTCGGTGCAATCTTATCCTGCAGAATGATTTTTTCTGCCCCTGCCCGGCCCACCGTTTTTAAATCTTTAAACGGATAGGTCACAGGCAATTCAACATAGATCCCCTGGGCCCGGATATCTTTATCTTTCAAGGTGATATCCGCCCCATCTAAAAAAGGTGTTAGTTGAACACAGAGGCCCGACGATAACGATTTTTCAATTTTACCTGTGATGCCGGCCTTGCTGACAAAGGCAGAGATCTCTTTGGAAACAATTTTTGCGTTATCGCACACAAGATTAACATCAATGGCATTATCTAAAACAATGGTCGAATCTGATAAGGTAAATGCGGCATCTGATGACGCCTCCAAACGTGAGGTGTTGATCTTTATCTTATTTTTTTGAAAGGCAATTTTGTCAATCAAGGCATCAAACTTTATATGCTTTAAGGATTGCGGACGCACGAAGTTACCGCCAAATTCAGTGTTTATCTGTAATCCTGAAATGTTCAGAACATCCGAATGGTTGGCTTTGTTGTTTCTGAACAATTTAAGGCCTGTTCCGGAAAAAGCCAGTGCGCCTGTCTGGGATTCAGGATTACCTGAAACAAACAGCCTGAATTGGGGATCAACCAGTTGAATTTGATCGAAAAAGTTCACCGTGGATAAAGGCAGTGCCATCTGTTCAGGTGTAATATCCCAGGCCTTGTAGATTTCATTTTGAAGCGTCAAAGAGAATTGAGTAACTGTTCCTGATACAATCTGAGATGATATTTTAAATCTGAACGGCCCCAAATCAATTCCAGGGCTTGTGATCTGTACAGGCCCGTCTGCCTTAAGTGTCATGGCTGTTTTATCCGAAAACAGAACACCTGAAATTTCAGGAAAGTTGATATTTAAATGGGGGCCGGATTCAAGCCCCAGATCATTAAGTTCAAAATAAAAGGTTGAAAAATCTTTTGTTTCAACAGTGAAATCCACAGGTCCGCAAAACTTGCTTACGCGTTGGCCGTCATGGGGAACCATGGCCAAAAGCATGTCAGGATAAAGGCGTTCTGCTGAAATTTTCATTTGCACAGGACCTTGTAAAAAATCACCCGTGGCCCCAAGGGTGATCCTTTGATTCATGGGAAGAATGGTCAGTTTCATATCCCCAAGCCGTTTATCACGGTCTATCCGGACATCTGCCTCTACCGGGATGCAAAGCCGGTCTTTTCCACTCTTAATAAAGACGGTGCTGTTTTTTAAAACAATGTGTTCCGGCAGATATGGAAAATATGATTCAAAGGCGTTGATATCAAATGCAGGCGCTGAAGGATCCACGCCCTTGTTCCTGTTTTTGGCTTCATCCTTATTCAGAGGAAATAAAAATCCGCTGCTTTGGACTCTGTTTTTTTCATCCACGTGAAGGGTGATATTCAGCCCGGATATCACCAGTTCGTCACCCCGGATCATATTTTTTGCATCCATGTGGTAGGAAAACCGCAGGGTGTCCAGGTGGATATCCTCACCCAGGGAAATATCATTGATCTGGGTCTCATTGCCCCCTAAACGCGATACTGTAAAATCAAGGGACTGGTTTCCGGGTAAGGGGCCAAGAGCTGATTGGACGAGATATTTTGAAATGTCAGGCAGAAAAATGATAATGCACTGGATACACAACACAATGAACAGGCATGCCGGCAATACAATTTTTAAAAGGGTTTTAGATGACATTTTTAATGTCTACGCGCAGCAAAAGATCCCCTGGGGGCATACCTGGTATGGATTTTCCCTTCCCTTTCAGCCGGAGCATGGCACCGCGCCGGATCCCTGCAGGCACCACCACCCGGTAAACGGATTTTTTGAATCCCCAGGGGATGGTAATAAGTTTTTTAGTCCCTGTGAGTGCTTCAAGGGAAGTGAGTTCAATGGTGCCATAAAGATTAGATCCGCCTGCCGGGGCTTCACCAGGGGTGACCACATGAAGCCTTGGGCTGCGTTTTTTGACGGTGTATTTGTCAATTTTTTCTGTAAATCCCGCCCTGGGCAGTTTATTGTTCACGCCGATAAATGCCATGCCCGAAAGAAATCCGCCAATATGGGCCCACCAGGCAACGCTGGCACCGGCGCCCTGCCCTGTGGCGTTAATGAATTGAATAAAAAACCAGATCCCCAGAAAAACAAACGCAGGGATTCTGACAAACAAAGGAAAGATGAACACAGGGATCAGGGTGAGGATTTTATTTCCCGGATGAAGCAGAAAATAGGCGCCCATCACCCCTGCAATGGCGCCACTTGCACCAATGGTCGGCACAGCAGATGAATGGTTGAGCAAAAAATGGAAAAATGCGGCAAGCAGTCCACAAACCAGATAAAAGAGTATGAACCGCAACGGACCTAACTGCTGCTCAATATTATCTCCGAAAATATACAAAAACCACATGTTTCCCATAAAATGCCAGAAACCGCCGTGCAGAAACATATAGGTAAAAGGTGATGACAATTTGTTGAGCCAGGAAAAATAAGCCGCCATTGGTGTTACCATGTATTTTGCAGGAACAAAGCCGAATGTATAGATAATGGCCGGATTATCTATCCCTGCAATCAGTTGCCAGACAAACACCAGGCTGGTGATAACAATAATCGTATAGGTGGCCACAGGAAATGCTGTGGAGCCCTGTTCATCTCTTAACGGGATCATGAAGGGACCACCCTGAGTTGAAGTTTCTCATACAGCCGGGCTTTTAATTTTTTTAAAACGTCCATCACCGCATCTTCAGGTGTGTATTCTTTCAGATCTCTTCCTTTGGCAAGATCCTTGAACAGGTTTGAATTTTTTTCATCCAGGTTAAGGGAGGACCGCACATATTCAAGAAAGGTAAAGTAAATACCGGCAATCTGATGGGGTTGGCTTCTGGCGATCATGGCCTTTGCCCTGAGCGTCAGGCTTTGCTCAAGGGTCTGTACAGCCTGTTCTATCCCATTGATTGATTTCGGGACATCAAATTGTTGATCAAGTATCCGGTCCATCTGCCATGAATATTCTTCGGTCTCAAGAAAATGCAAATAGAGTACGGTGGTCAGAATATTTTTCACATCGCAATAAATATCAGGGTCATGACTGGCCCTTGGTCCAGCGATATTAAGTACCCGTATGCCGTGGTCCACAATAAAGGCGTGAAGGATCAATGCTGCTTCAAAAGCGTCCTGTTCCAGCAGATTTATTCTGCAGACCCATTTCCCTGTTTTTTGTGCAAACGCATGGGTCAGGGCTGAGCCGCCCGTTAAAGGTCCCCTAGCAATGATCACCGTACCGTCGGAATCAAGTATATTTTGCCGGGTTCTGGCAGGATAATCCCTGGAATTCATCTCTTTTAAATTGTAAAAACCGGGCAATGGCCCGGATTCCGTTCTCCGGCCTTTGGTAATCCATCCGCCATGGGGAATATTGAATTTTATGGCAAAATCCAAAGCCGCGCGGTCTGCCCCTGTCTGTCCACCTGACACGATTTTTTTTAAAAGATTCATGGCATCCTTGCAGAAGGGGTTTCCAGGGCGCACTTAAATGGGGCCATATCCGTAAACCGGTGAAGAACGAAGATGTTTAATTTTGAGCATGGGCCTAAAGCCATTGACCGGCAAATCAGATGAGCATCATGGCTTTTTCATATTTCAGGTCCGGTTTGGTATCAAACAAGATTTCCCTGGACATATCACAGATGAGCCAGGCAGAATCTGCAAGTTCATTGTCTAACTGCATGGGGCCCCAACCGGCGCAGCCCAGAAGGATCATAAAGGTGTCAGGGCCCTTGCCCAGTGCAATGGCTTCCAGGATATCCCGGGAATTGCTCAACGCCAGCCAGTCGGAAATCTTCAGGGTTTCGTTCCACTCAAACGGGCCGCAGTGAAGTACAAATACGCCCGAAGGCTGGACTGGGCCCCCAAGAAAAATATCTATTTTATCGATACACTCATTGCAGGTCATGCCTAAATCGTCAAAAAGCTCCCGGCCGGTAAGTAACGGATGAACTTTATTGATAATAAAGCCAAGGGCACCGGACTCATTGTGCTCACAAAGACAGGTAACGGTCTGTGCAAAATTGGGATCCGGAAGTCCGGGAATGGCCATGATGAATTTTCCTTTCATATTTTCAGTAATCTGGTCGTTCATCAATTCTTCTCCATGCTGCAAGCCTGTATTTAATTCTGATCATGGGCCTTATACCTGTTGTATTTTTCAAACAGAGTGTCAGTTTTAAATATTTTTATTTGATTTGCAATAATTTATTTGTTTTCCGGGCTTTTTCCACGCCCGTATACATCATCAAACCGGACAATATCATCTTCCCCCAGGTATGGGCCTGACTGCACCTCTATCAGTTCCAGATCAATTTTGCCTGGATTTTCAAGCCGGTGCATGGTGCCCAAAGGGATATAAACAGACTGGTCTTCCTTTAAAAGGATCTCTTCTGTGCCTTTGGTGACAATGGCTGTCCCGGAGACAACGGTCCAGTGCTCCGCCCGGTGGTAGTGCTTTTGCAAAGACAGTTTTGCGCCGGGTTTGACAGTGATACGCTTGACCTGGTACCTGTCCGCCATATCTATGGTTTCATAATCGCCCCAGGGCCGGTAGACTTTGGCGTGGCAGACGGTTTCGGCTCTGTTTTGGGCGTTTAACTGGGTAACTATCTTTTTTACATTCTGAACCTGATCCCGGGGGGCCACCAGCACAGCGTCCTTGGTGTCCACAATCACAAATTTCTCAAGGCCTACGGCTGCCACAAGCCGGTTGTCGGAATGGATGTACGTATCCGTGACATTGTGTACCAACACATCGCCACAGGTTACATTATTAAATTCATCCTTATCACCAGTCTGCCATAACGCGTCAAAGGAACCCAGGTCATTCCACCCGGCATCAAGGGCAATGACAACGCCGTTTGCTGTTTTTTCCATCACTGCGTAGTCGATGGAATCTGCTTTAATGGCTTCAAATGCCGGTTGATCAACCCTGAAAAAATCCAAGTCCATGTTTCCATTTTTAATCGCTGTGCGGCACTTTTCAAGTATGTCCGGGGCAAACGCCCCAAGCTCGGAAATAACAGCACAGGCTTTGAACATGAACATGCCTGAATTCCAGCAGAAATCTCCTGACTCAAGATAGGAGACTGCTGTATCATAATCGGGTTTTTCCACAAACCGGTCAATCATGAAGACCGGATCTGGGGTGTCAAGTTTATCCCCTTTTTTGATATACCCGTAGCCTGTTTCCGGCGATGCGGGCACGATGCCGAAGGTGACCAGTTTGCCCTGCCGGGCCAGTTGCGCACCCGATTGAATGATTTTATGAAACGCCTCAATATTTTTAATCTCATGATCTGCGGGCAATACCAGCATCACCGGATCGTTCCCAGGCTGTGACGCCGGATTATCTTCAAGGGTCAAATCATCAAGGAGCAACGCTGCCAGGGCAATGGCCGGGGCCGTATTTCTGGCTGCCGGTTCAAGAATGATCTTAAAATTATCGATATTAATCCGGCGGATCTGCTCTGCGGTCATGAATCTGTGATTTTCATTGCATATAACAACCGGGTCGCCAAGGTCATTCAGGCCTGATAAGCGTAACAGGGTATTTTGCAGCATGGTATGCACGTTGTACAGACTAATGAGCTGTTTAGGATATAAAGACCGGGACATGGGCCACAGCCGGGTTCCGGAACCGCCAGCCAGTATAACAGGATAAATCATTGTTTCTCCATTATTTTTGCGCAAGATAAAAGGTTAAGGTCAATCTCTTTTCAACCGGGTAAGATTCAATATGCTTAAGCGTGAAACCGGTTTTGTCCAGCCACCCTGAAATCTGTTGATGGGTAAACCCCAGCCAGGTTCCCCCAATGATCTCTTTGATCTGTTCCTGGGTGTGTTTTAAAAAATCCACCAGAAGAAACAAGCCCCCGGGGCTAAGGATCCGGTACACCTCCTGAATTGCTTTTTCTGGTTCGGTAACATGGTACAAAACCATGCTCATCAATGCGGCATCGGCTTCCTGTTCACGCATGGGAAGATGTTCGAGTTCTCCGATGCGCAGCTCAAGATAAGGGCTTTCCGGCAGCCGGAGCCGCGCTTGTTCAAGCATCTCAGGGGAGACATCTACGCCGATCAGGGTCTTTGGGCCTTTGTCAAGGAGCGCGGCAAGCATTTCACCGGTGCCGCAGCCAAGATCGGCAATCACCGACGCATCCTCAAGATGCTGTTCAAATAGGGAATTAGGATTAAAATCGCCAAGAACCGATCGTTTTAATCGGTCCCAGCACGGTGCTGCGGTTCTGAAAAAACGCCTGGATCTGTTTTTTCTCAACACGATACATTGCTGTGTACGGGCAAGATCCTGCCGCAATCCTGGATCATTTTCAAGCTGTTTGCAGGCAAGCACAACAAGTTCCCGGTTATCTTTGTTTTTGTTCGTGGTATAATAAATGAAACTGCCCTCTTTCCGTGATACCAGAAGACCTGCTTCAAGCAGGATTTTTAAATGCCGGGAGACCCCGGACTGCACCATGTTCACCAGGGAGACAATTTCATTCACATTGAGTTCAAAATGCTCAAGGATAAACAAAAGCCGCAGCCGGGTAGGATCAGATAAGGCTTTAAACTGTTTAACTATTTTCATATCACCTTACGGTGATGACCGGACAGTGCGCCTCTAATATCACCGTTTGTGCTGTGGAACCAAACAATAGTTTACTTATATTTGAACGGCTTCTTACGCCAATGATAATTTCATCCACTTTTTTTTCATTTGCAAAGGCCACGATATCCTGCCCTGGTTCCATCCCACGGATCAGAAGATGTTTTTCACAGGGTATTCCTTGGGTTTTAAAAAATACTTGGGCCTGGTCCAGATTTTTTTCTGCCTCCAGAATTTTTTTCTGGTCCTTTTCCGTGCCCTCCAGCATTGAGGTGACAACCAGTACCGTGGCACTAAACGCCTTTGCATGTTCAACAGCAAGTTGGAGCAGATCCTGACCGATATTGATGCCTTTATATCCAATGAGAATTTTCATATGACTTTCCCTTTTTCGTCATTTCTTTTTGTCAATCAGATATTATGATGGATCAAATCATGTTTAACAAGATTAAATGTCGGCGTTCTGTTTAATCTTGCCCGATAAAGCTACCGATAATCGCCAGGATGACGCCCAGACCGATCAGAATCCATGCCAGGTGGATCTCGTAAAAAAACGAAAAGAATGCATTGTAAATCGTATCGCTGGAGATTTTATCCAGGATTTTATCGGTAATTCCTTCAAAAAACGAGGAAATGGTCATGGTGGCAATAAAAGGGGCTGCGTCCATAAATTTGGAAATCGCAGCAAACAACCCCAGTACAAGACCGGCAATAATTGATAAAAATCCCAACTTTTGGGTCATAATTTTTCCTTAGTAAGTTTAATATTAAAGATAAGATGGTTCAAAATTAATGTGATATATTGTATATCCAGGCTGCATATCAGGTCAAACTATTTCAGGGTATTTTTTAGGTTTCAAACGATGACACAAACCAATACCTTTAAAAAAATCGGATTTGCTTCGTTTATCATGATGACATCGGTGTTTGCCAGCAGGATCATCGGTCTTGTGCGCGAAACCGCCATTGCCTGGATGGGGGGTGCAAGCGCAGGTGTTGACGCATATCAGGTAGCGTTTGTCATTCCTGAAATTTTAAACCATGTGGTGGCGTCCGGTTTTTTATCCATTACCTTTATCCCCATCTTTACCCGCTATCTTGTTCAAAATAACGAACAGGAAGGATTCCGGGTTTTTTCCATTATCCTGAACTGCTTTGGCACAGGCCTTCTGGTGTTTATCTGCCTTTCCATGGTGTTTGCTCCGGAACTGATTTCAGTGCTTGCCCCCGGGCTTAAAAACGGCCCGGCATTTGACCTTGCCGTACGTATGACCCGGATCATTATCCCGGCTCAGTTTTTCTTTTTTGCAGGCGGACTGTTCAATGCCGTACAATATTCAAAGGAACGGTTTGTTTTCCCGGCTCTTTCACCATTGATTTACAATACCGGCATTATTGTGGGCGGAATTGTTCTGTATCCGGTTCTGGGTATGGAAGGATTTGCCTGGGGGGTTCTCGCAGGCGCTTTTTCGGGCAGTTTTCTGCTCCAGTTGTTTGGGGCTAAAAAGGCGGGACTGATTTATATGCCAAGTTTTAATTTCAGGCATCCGGATGTGGTCAAATATATCGTGTTAACCTTACCCCTGATGCTTGGATTGAGCATGACCTTTTCCACGGAAATCCTGATGAAATTCTTTGGCTCGTTTTTAAGCCAGGGAAGCATCTCAGCCATGAATTATGCGCTTCGCATCATGTTTATCCTGGTGGGGCTTTTCGGCAATGCCGTTGGCGCAGCCTCCTATCCGTTCATGGCAAAAATCGCTGCCAAAAATGATTTTTCCGGCCTGAACACCATGATCAACCAAACACTGAAATATATCTTTATTGTGATGCCCTTTTCAGTTTTCTTTATGATTCTGAGTAAAGAGGTTGTGGCCATTTTATTCCAGCGCGGGGCATTTGACGCCCATGATGCAGCCCTGACATCAGGGGTGCTGCCCTATTTCATGGCAGGGGCATTTGCATTTTCCGCCCAAACCATTGTATCCCGGGGGTTCTTTGCCATTCAAAATACATTATTCCCTGCCGTTTTTTCCACTGCGTGCGTGGTGTTAAGCCTGCCGTTGCTCTATTGTGCAATGACAGCCATGGGGATCAAAGGCCTGGCGTTGGGTCTGTCCGTGTCCGTGATCATTACCACAGGCGCTTTATTTGAGGTATGGAGCAGGAAAACAAAAAACGCCGGGCGATCAGAGGTTTACGCTTTCTTTGGTCGTATGGCACTTGCCAGTATCGTGATATGGCTGATTTTAAGAGCAGTCTATGCCAAAATTACCAGTTTAATGCCGATCTCTGGTTTTTTCAACCAGATATTCATATGTATGACTGTGGGCTCGTTATTTCTGATCATTCTGGCAGCCATTGGAAAAATGTTTAAAATCAGTGAGGTCACCACGCTTTATGCCAAAGTGCTGGTAAAGACCGGTTTGTTTAAAACCTAAAGAGCCTGTTTGATAATTGATGAATCCGGCTACAATCCCATGAAAATGGCTCCAATTCCCCCAGATTTTATCTCAATAGTCCGGCTATTAACAAAAAATTTGTGAAAATTGGTGCTCATTTTCATGGAATTTCGCTTCGATCCCCTAATTATCAAACACGCTCTAAGACAGTTTTTCCGAGAGAAAATCTGTCATTTTTTGTTCATCTAATGAAATCTCCAATGGTATCAGATCACTTTCGAACAGTACATTTGTCGCGCTTCTGAAATCATATTTCCGAGCCTCTTCAGAATCTGTTGTGAAAATATTCAGACTAATTTTTTCTCCGAACCTATTTTTCATTTCTTTGGCTACACCTATAGCCTTCTTGCATGACATTCAATTTGGGTTTCCGCTGTGAAAAACGGTCAGTTCAGCCATAAAATTTCTCCTTTTCAGAATTGTTTGTATTGTTAAACTGATTTTCTTTTGTAGTTCTCTGGAAAAACGATTAGAAAATTCTGGCTTCCAAGTTTTTTCTGTCTCTTTAGGCCCATGATCTGAATTAAATTTGCCACAGATACGCCGGATTTTAAGCCACCATCAAGGCACGCCAAAGGTGACTTAAAAGACAAGTAGATGGGCGATTTTATTTTGATCATGGGCCTTACATTTAAATATTTTAATCATATTAATTATAATGATAAGCGATACTATTGTCAATCGATACGGTAGATGAGATTTTATAACCGGTCATCTTTTTTCAATCTTTTGACTATGGGCATTGACCATGGGTCTATGGTAAGCTGGAAAAATCATACCGTTTCATTATAAAGAGACAGGAGACCGGAAAAGTGAATTTGCTTTATGCTGTGGAAGTGACCATTACAGGAAGGGTTCAGGGCGTATGCTTCAGACATGAAACCCAGCTGGAAGCACAGAAGAAAGGGCTGTCGGGCCATGTCAGGAATATGCCCGACGGATCTGTCCAGGCCCTGTTCCAGGGTAATCAGGAGGATGTTCAGGATATGCTGGCCTGGTGCCGAAAGGGTGCCACCTTTTCAGAGGTGAAGGACGTGAGTGCCCGGACGGTTTCTGCGGATCCGGTATTAACACATTTTGAAATCCACTTTTAGGGACTTGAAAGAAGATAGAATATGGCGGGAGAAATGACATGCTGTTTGTATCTTTTTGAAGCGCACACCGTGTCTGCTTATCCATGGCAACGGCCATGAGCCTTGCCGCTGGTCGGCAGTTTCAATATATCAGCACCCATGACTATAAAGTTAAAACCTTTAATATCAGTTATCAGCCTGATGCGTAGCAGGGGGCTGGGCTAAAAAAGTAACGTCCATTTGTTTGCTTTTTTAGGGAGGCGGAAAAAATAAATGGTTTTCCCGTTTTTCCAGTTATGATATAG
>PDTI01000008.1 GCA_002747145.1 Desulfobacter postgatei | reverse complement strand
CCTGCTGCATGCCACCTTCCGTCAGAACTACGGTGTTAACAGAATGATCATCGGCCGTGACCATGCCGGCGTTGGTGACTTCTACACCCTGTTTGAAGCACAGGAAATTTTTGATACCATCCCCATGCCCGAAGATGAAGGCAAGCGCCTGCTGTGCCAACCGCTGAAAATTGACTGGACCTTCTACTGCCACAAATGCGACGGCATGGCGTCCATGAGAACCTGCCCCCATAGTAAAGAAGACCGTGTTATCCTCTCCGGTACCAAACTACGTCACGCCCTGTCCAACAACGAACCTGTTGTTGATCACTTTGGCCGCGAAGAAGTTTTGGTTATCCTTAGAGAGTACTATGCTGGCTTGACCGAAAAGGTTGAAGTAAAACTGCAGAGCCATGCAGAAGGTTCAAAGATGTAACCTCCTCTTTTTATTAATTAACATCTGTTTTTTTGTGATGTAATTCAAAACAGCCCTTTTCTTGATGGGAAAGGGCTGCTTTTTGTTCAGGACTTTAACCAATAAAAAATGGGCGTTATCGGAATGGGTTTTATTGGGATTTTCATTGTACTTTTTTTATTGATATTGGCTGTAATGGTGTCAACCTTTCTGTTTCTTGGCGTTGGATACATCTTTTCCATGATTGTGCCCTTGAGTATTTTCCAAAGCACTGTTCTTGCCATCAGCTCAGTCTTTGTTGTGGCCTTTTGCATAGCCGCTATACGAATCAGTATACTAATTTCACATAATGGTTTATTCTTTCCTCCGACACATCTGGCCAAGGAAACTATCGATGAAGAATATGATGGGGAGGACCAAGATGATGAAGAGTATGAAGACAGGGACACCCCAAATGTCCGGTTGTTTACTCAGAATATACCAAAGATTGGAAGAAACGAGCCCTGCCCATGTGGAAGTGGACTAAAATATAGATGGGCCTGAACGCTTGGTGCCGTGAAGGTCTGTTCAATCGACAGCCTGTCGAGGATCAATCTAAACGCAAGTTTTTACAAGCGTTAGTACCGTCTTTGGGGGGCAGGGCTTCATTAAATATTTCAAGCAGCTTGACTGTTTGTTTGGACATCATGACGCAGTTTCCGGAAATGGCGTAGTACATGATGCTCAGACGTGTCTTTGAGGACTCTTCCCTGATTCTTGCAATCTGATTGGCATTGTATTCATCCACCAGGTCTCTTAAATAGTGGAACCTTGCAGCGATGTGGTTGCAGTCCACAATATCATTTTTATTAAATGCAATTTCAACCTGCTCAAAAATATAAAGAATCTCTGTTTTGATATCCTTGAGTTCCTCAATCTGGGCTGGTAAAAGCCCCTTGTGCCGGTTGGCGATATGCATGGTGGATCTGATCACCGTATCCCTGTACCCATCATTAATTTTCTGAAGGCGCCGGATAATCTGGTAATAGTTAAACGACCCCTTGTGATCTCCCCGTTGCAGAAGTCGTAACACTTTAAAAATATTTGCAATGATTATGTTGCTGCTTATCTGGAAATGCTTGACCTTCCTGCGTTGGGCCCTTAAGGTGTCCAAATCTTCTTCAAATAGGGCATCAAACACCTCTCCCAGGGAGAGTCTTATGCCTTGCAGATGAATGGCGATATGGTCAAATGTTGCTGAAACAGAAGATTGGAAATCTTCCACCTTTTCAAGGTGGTAAATGGTGATCTCCTCTTTGGTTTTTTGATTACCATCGTGGTACTTTTTATTTCTGCGGATCATGAAAAAGACAAAGATCATCAGGCAGCCCACGCCTGGAAGTTTAAAATAATAGATGATATTGGCGCAGATAAACGAGGCCATAAAGGCAATCAGAGCCGTCATGAACCAGCCACCGACTACGGTCAAAACCCCGGTGACACGGTATACGGCACTTTCCCTGCCCCAGGCCTGATCGGAAAAGGAAGACCCCATGGCGACCATAAAGGTTACATAGGTCGTGGACAAAGGCAGTTTCAGGGAAGTGGCCAGGGAGACAACAGCAGATGCCACCATCAGATTTACAGATGCACGCAGCAGGTCAAAGGATGGTTTTTCCCTTTCGCCGGCATGGGCATCTTCAGGAATCGGGCTGATTCTTCTGGCTACAATTTTGCCTATGAAGGGGGGAGCGATGGTTTTGACAGAGGTAAACAGACTGTGGAACAGGTTGACAATGCGCCTGGACAGCCAGACCGACTCGAACCGCTCCATGCCTTCATCCTGCTTGCCCAGACTGATTTCTGTTTCAGCTACTGTCCTTGCCTTGCTGGACACCCACAGGGTGACCACCATGATGGTGCCCGCAATGAGCATAATAAAGGTGGGGGTATGAATTTTTCCTCCCAGTGCCCCCATGTTCATGTTCATGGGATCAGATGAGGCCAGAGCGGTGATGAAGGCATTGAGTCCTGCTAAAGGCACACCAATAAAATTGACAAGATCGTTGGCTGCAAAGGCCATGGCCAGGGCAAACGTACCCACAAGAACAATGGGTTTAAGAATATTTATCTTGAACGCGCTGATCAGAATTTGAAGGATAACGGCTGAGATGGCAAAAATACACCCCATGATAATAAGAGAGTGGCTTTTGATCCATGTCACCATGTGTTGATCCATAAACGTGGCCCCTTTAGCCCCTTTTATAAGGATGAAAAAGGTAATGACGGTAAGGGCGACACCGCCCCATAGCGCACCGTAATACTTCAGCCGGTTTTCATAATTAAAGGTAAAGATCAGCCTGGATATAAACTGAACAATTGCACCCGAGGCAAACGCCACAATAATGGACAACAATATCCCGAAAACAATGGTAATGGCTTTGGTCGAATTAATATAATCCACAAGCCCAAGCCCTGAATCTGAATGGGTCCCAAGTTTTATCAAGGAAAGGGCCACGGCAGATCCGAGCAATTCAAATACAATGGATACGGTGGTGGAAGTGGGCAGACCATGTGTGTTGAAAAGATCTAAAAGCAGGATATCCGTGAGCATGACGGCGATAAATATGGTCAGAAGTTCGGGCATGGTAAAAAGCTCAGGATGAAAAATACCTTTCCGGGCAACTTCCATCATGCCTGCAGAGAACGTAACACCGGTCAGAATGCCGGCACTGGCAATAATCATAATTATTTTAAAGGGCGCTGCCTTGGATCCAATGGAGGAGTTTAAAAAATTAACCGCATCATTGGTAACACCCACAATCAGATCAAAAATTGCAAACAGGATCAGCAGCCCTGCAATGATATAGCATATTTCAATGCTCATAATTGTTTGATTTCCTTTGTCAAAGTTGGCTATCTTTGTGCTGGCGTCCGACAGTCCATTTTATGGGAATTTCAGCCCTGACAGTATTTTCATACGTTGCCAATTTTTTGCCTCTTTATAAGGTTTTACCCCTGATTTGGCAAGGGGTTTATCAAACACGCTCTAAAAGGAACGAAACTGTGCCAGGTTTAATTCTGAGCATGGGTTTAGGTACTTTTTTTCAGGGATAAAATCATGTCATAAATTTTTGATTTAGGGCAGTTTGCCTGTACGGCTATTTTTTTTGCAAGTTCTCCGGTGCGCATATTTTGATTCAGGCCATCCATGATCATGGCTTCCATCTGGTCTGTGGAAAAGTTTTCCGGCTGTTGTTCATCCGCTCCCTTAATTAGCAAAACACATTCACCTTTTATGGTGTTCCTTTCCCCAAGGGTGGATAGAATCAGGGATAGGGGGCCGCGGATAAACTCTTCGTACTTTTTTGTCAATTCCCTGGCAAGACAAGCCTGGCGGTCGCCAAGCACAGTGATTGCCGAAGATATCAAGCGGATAATACGCCGGGGAGATTCATAACATATGAGTGTGGCCTTGTGATGGGCGGCAGCTTTGAGGAAGTGGTCCAGGCGGCCCTGTTTTTTAGGTGGAAAACCCAGAAAAAGAAAGGTGTCTGTGGGCAAACCAGATGCGCTCAATGCGGTAATCCCAGCATTGCATCCGGGAACCGGAACAATGGGGATGCCCTTTTCCTGGGCCTGTGAAACCAGGCAGTAACCGGGATCTGAAATTAAAGGCGTGCCTGCATCGCTGATCAAAGCGATTGTGGTGCCTTTCTCAAGGCGTTGGATCAGGTCATGGGCTCTTTGGCGCTCATTGTGCTCATGGCAGGCAATTGTGGGGGTTGTGATGTCGTAATGATCTAGCAGTTTTTTTGAATGACGGGTGTCCTCAGCTGCAATCAGGTCCACGTCCTTTAGAATGCGTACCGCCCGGAAAGTGATATCCCCAAGGTTGCCCAGAGGGGTGGCGACAATATAAAGGGTGCCGGGCATCCTATAATCCTTGAAAGGCGTTGGGGATCACAGTGATGTCACACGCGGTGTGTGAACTGTCTTTGTATAACACTTCCACCACATCAAAGCGCAGCCGGGTGTTAGTGATTTTATTTTTGCCCAAATAGTATTGGGCGCCCATGATCATTTTTTTCTGCTTGGCGGTTGTGACCGCTTCCCGGGGCAGTCCTTTTGTCACGCCTGTCCGGGTTTTGACTTCAACAAAGCACAGCGTTTCATTGTCTTTTGCAATGATATCAATTTCAAACTGTGGGGTTGAATAATTGGATTCCAATATGGTGTAGCCCCGGGACAAAAGAAACTGCCGGGCAGCCAGTTCTCCCTTTTTTCCAAGCTGTTTTCCCCAAAGCGTCATATATCTTTGACACCCTTAAAACTTCTGCGATGAACCGGGCAGGGGCCATGGGTCAGGATCGCCTGTTTGTGGGCTTTGGTCGGATACCCCTTGTGACGGCGGAACCCGTACATGGGATATTGTAAGTCAAGGTCTGCCATGATCCGGTCCCGGGTAACCTTGGCCAGGATAGAGGCGGCAGCAATGGACAGACTCAAGGCATCCCCTTTGATCACAGAACGCTGGTCTATGGAGCTGTCGATGGAAAATTTGCCGTCAATAAGCAGATAATCAGGTACAACGTTTAAGTTTTCCACCGCACGTTTCATGGAGAGCAGTGATGCCTGCAGAATATTGATTCGGTCAATTTCCTTATGGTCGGCTATGCCAATGCCAAAGGCCACGGCATGATTTTGGAGTGTTGGGAAAAGTGCCTCTCTTTTTTTTTCGGAAAGCTTTTTAGAGTCATTGACCCCGGGAACATCAAAATCTTCAGGCAGTACGACCGCCGCAGATACAACAGGGCCGGCAAGGGGTCCCCTGCCGGCCTCGTCAACACCTGCAATCATTTTATATCCATTCAATCTGGCCTGGTTTTCAAAGGCCATAAGATCTACTGGAAAACTGCCCCGGGTATCAGGCAAACCGTTTCTCTTTGATTCTTGCCGCTTTGCCCCGCAGATTTCTCAAATAGTACAGCTTGGATCTTCTTACACGTCCCCGGGTGACCACTTCAACTTTGTCAATGGCAGGAGAATACAAGGGGAAGATTCTTTCAACGCCAACACCGCCGGAAATTTTTCTGACGGTGAACCGGGCGCTGGAAAGGCCTTTAGTTTTTTTGATAACCACACCCTGGAAAACCTGGATCCGTTCTTTTTCACCTTCCCTGATTTTTACATGAACCTTTACGGTGTCTCCGGAGTCAAAATCCGGGATATCAAGGCGCATTTGTTCTCTTTCAATTTTCTGAATTAGGTTTGATGTCATGTTTTGTTCCTTCTATTTGTTCAGCCGTTTATTAATCTGTCTAAATATATGGATGCCGCGGACCGGACGCTTAGGTGATTATATGATCCTGAGCCCTGTATGGGTTCAAGGATATGGTCACACTGGTTGATCACTTCCGGTGCCAGCCCCCATGCTGTGCCAAACACAATCACATGGGGGGCATTCCCCTTTAAATCCTGTCCAAGCCTTTTACAACTGTAGGCAGATCCTTGGGGGGTGGCGCTGGTGGCCACTTTTACCACGGCCTGTCCCTGTTCCTTTTCTATCTCAGCACAAACTGCCTCAAATGTATTCGCCACCCTGATCCGTTCAAGGGCGGATTTTCGTGCCGGATTAACCGTTCCACCATGGCCATGAGTCCAGTGTTCCATAATTTGAGAGGCCAGGGTTTGCTGGTCTTTATATGGGGTGACCACATAATAAGCCTGGACCCCGAATGTCCGTGCTGCCCTGGCAATGTCATGCAGATCCATGTTGGTCAGGGCTGATCCTGTGATCTGCCCTTTTTTATTGACCACCGGGTAGTGGATCAATGCCAGGTAAAGTTTAGATAACCCTGGATCATGTTCATGGGGTGAACTCATTTATGTTGCACTCAATGCTGGATCAGGGCCTCAAGTTCCCGGCACCACTGTTGCAAAATTTTTTTTTCTTCATCATCCGGGGCCCGGGTTTCAAACAGGTCCGGACGCTTGATAAAGGTTCGTTCCAGGGCAGATCGCCTGCGCCACTGCCGGATCTTTTCATGGCTTCCGGAGAATAGCACCCCGGGTACAGTCATGTCGTCATATACCTTGGGCCGGGTATACTGGGCATATTCCAGCCGGTTGTCCATGAACGATTCACATTGGGAGGATTCATTGCTTCCAAGTACCCCGGGAATCATTCTGGCAACAGCATCAATGACTGCCATGGCGGCAATTTCTCCGCCGGTCATGACAAAATCCCCCACGCAGATCTCTTCATCCACCTGACGGGCATAGACCCGCTCGTCAATGCCCTCATACCGACCGCAGATTAAAATCAGATCCTGCTGGGCTAAGGCAAGTTCACAGGCCCGGGCCTGGGTAAAGGGTTTGCCCTGGGGACTTAAACAGGTCACCCAAGGGTTGTCTGATGTCTGCCTGGCAGATTCAACGGCTTTTTCCAACGGCCCTGGCATCATTACCATGCCGCTTCCCCCGCCATAGGGGCGGTCATCCACACGATGATGTCGATCTGAAGCAAAATCCCGGATATTGATGGCAGCAGCATGGATCACTTTCCGGTTCAACGCCCTTGCCATGATGCTGTTGGCAAAAAAAGCCTCTATAAATTCCGGAAACAATGTCAGTACGGTGAACTTCATGGCCCAAATCAGTCGGTGATGAACCCCTCGGGCAGATCGGTGGTGATCACACCGGTGTCAAGGTTTACATCCTTGACAAACACTGCATTCATAGGGATCAGCACTTCCTGTCTACCCTGGGGCGTTTTATCGGTGACAACCAGGATATCATCTGCGCCTGTGGGAAACAGTTGGGCTACTTTTCCAAGTTCTCCTTCACCCATATCCACAACCGTCAATCCAATGAGATCCTGCCAGTACCAGGTATCGTCATCCAGGTCCGGCAGGCTGGCTTTATTCACCAGGACAAGTTTGCCCACAAGCGTTTCCGAGATTTCCCGTGTGCTGACCCCTTCAAGGGCCCAAAGCACCCCTTTTTTATACCTGCCGGTCCGGGTGATTACATATTCCCGGCCAGGATCCAGGGGATCATCCTCATTTTTGAGCACCACGCAAAGCCCCGGGGTAAAGGTGTCGGGCGACTGGGCCCAGGACCACACTTTCAGGTTTCCCCCAAGGCCGTGAACACCCGTGACCTTGCCAATAGTCAGCCATGTGTCCAAAACTTCCATGGATCTAGTCGATGATTTCCAGTACCGTGCGTTTTTTCATTTTTGTGGTCGCCGCATTCAGGATTGTTCTCATGGCCCTGGCTGATCGGCCCTGTTTACCAATAACCTTGCCCAGGTCTTCCTTGGCCACCTTGAGTTCAAGCACGGAAGTCTGGTCACCTGACACTTCAGATACCTGAACCTCATCAGGATTGTCCACCAATGCCTTTGCTAAATATTCAATCAGCTCTTTCATAAGTCTGCTTAGGCAGAAACGCTTTCAGTGCGCTGTTTTTTGAGGATACTTTTGACCGTTGTGGTGGGCTTTGCACCCTGATCCAGCCAGTACTGCACCCGGTCTTGCTTCAGGGTAACAGCAGCAGGATCCTGCATGGGGTCATATGTGCCGACAGCTTCGAGGAATTTACCGTCCCGGGGCGCCTCAATATCAGCTGCAACGATTCTGTAAAAGGGTTTCTTTTTAGTGCCTTTACGGGTAAGTCTGAGTTTTACTGCCATGGTTGTTGTCTTCTCCTTAAAATGGCAGCATGCCACGAAGGTTTTTCATGCCGCCTTTATTAAATTTTTTCATCATTTTCATGGATTGGTTATAACTTTTAAGCAATTTATTGACATCCTGAACCGATGTTCCCGAGCCAAGGGCAATCCTCTTTTTACGGGACGCTTTGATGATTGCATGTTTGGCCCGCTCCTCAGGGGTCATGGAGTTGATAATTGCTTCTATTTTTGAAAATTCCTTATCATCTATGTTCAAATCTTTGAGCATCTTTTTATTCACCCCAGGCAGCATGCCCAAAAGATCTTTCAGGGATCCCATTTTGCGAACCTGCTGCATTTGATTCTTGAAATCGTCCAGGGTAAATTGGTTTTTTCTGAATTTTTTTTCAAGAGCCTTGGCCTCTTTCTGGTCAACCGCTTCTACTGCCTTTTCAATAAAAGACAGGGTGTCCCCCATGCCAAGAATCCTGGAAGCCATGCGGTCTGGATAAAAGGGCTCAAGATTGGTGGCTTTTTCACCCACACCAATGAACTTTAACGGCTTGCCTGTTACGGCTTTGATGGACAGGGCCGCACCGCCCCTGGCATCACCGTCCATCTTGGTCAGCACAAAGCCGGAAAGATCTAAGCGTTTGTCAAACTCACCGGCAATGTTCACCGCATCCTGGCCGGTCATGGCATCTGCCACCAGCAGTATTTCCGCCGGGTTGATCCCCTTTTTGATCTCCTCAAGTTCAGCCATGAGCGTGTCATCTAAATGCAGCCGACCTGCGGTGTCAATGAGCAGGGTGTCACAGCCAAGGTCCCTTGCGGCAAGCTTTGCATCCTGGCAGATCTTGAGTGGCTTCATGTCGGGGGTGGATGCAAATACCGGCACATCCATCTGCTTGCCCAGCTTGGTCAGCTGGTCTATGGCGGCCGGGCGGTATACATCCACCGGCACAAGATAAGGTTTTCTGCCCATTTTGCGCAATAAACGCGAAAGCTTGCCCGCCGTGGTGGTCTTGCCGGACCCCTGCAGCCCCACCAGCATGATGGACGTCGCCCCGGTGGCGGCAAAGTTCAGTTTCTGGTGGGTGGAGCCCATCATTTTTGTAAATTCTTCATTTACAATCTTGATGACCTGCTGACCCGGGGTAAGACTTTGCATCACCTCCTGGCCAAGGGCTCGGGCCTTTATATCTGAAATGACATTTTTTGCAACCTTATAATTGACATCGGCTTCCAGAAGTGCCAGTCTGACCTGCTTTAAGCCGTCTTCAATGTTTTTTTCGGTAAGGGTTCCGTGTCCTTTCAGTTTTTTAAACACGGAATCCAGACGGTCGCTTAAATTGTCAAACATGTGTAAGATAACCTTTTTCTCAGTTTCAAACCAAATTGTTGAATTTAAAAAATAAACCGTGTAATGTCAAGAAAATAATGAAAAATATGCAGGTGCGTGCAATGGAAGACATACTGGATTTTACCCGGCAGGATCTGGGGAACTGGTTTGAGAATAAGGGAATGCGTCGTTTCAGGGCGGATCAGGTGTTCAAGTGGCTCTACCTGAAGCTTGCGGACAGCTTCGAAGAGATGACCGACCTGGGCAAGGCGTTGCGCAAATCGGTGGCCAAACACTTTTACCTGGGCACCCTGACACTGGAAAACATGGAAACTGCTGCTGACAGCACAAAGAAGTTTTTGCACCGGCTGGCGGACGGGGAATATGTGGAAAGCGTTCTCATACCCGAAAAAGACCATTACACCCTTTGTGTCTCCACCCAGGCCGGGTGCGCCATGAATTGCAAGTTTTGCCTGACCGCCAAGACCGGGTTTAAAAGAAACCTGACCATGGGAGAAATTGTGGGACAGATCCGGGAGGCTCGACGGTTTGTTGCCCAACAGGGTCTGGATCCTTTGTTCCTGTCCAATACCGTGTTTATGGGTATGGGGGAGCCCCTGGCCAATTATGATAACCTGTTGCGCAGCCTTGGAGTCATTTGCGATACGGATTTCGGGATGAAGTTTTCCCGCCGCAGGGTTACCGTATCAACCTCGGGTGTTGTCCCTAAAATCATCCAGTTGGGCCTTGATACCGAAGTCAACCTTGCCGTGTCACTTAATGCCACGGACAATGCGCTTCGTTCACGTCTGATGCCGGTTAACCGCACCTGGCCCATTGAGGATTTGCTTGGGGCCTGCAAAGCATTTAACATGAAGCCCAGAAACAAAATTACCTTTGAGTATATTCTGATCAGCGGACTCAATGACAGTGATGCCCATGCCCATGAACTGGTCCGCCTGCTTACCCCCATTCGTGCAAAAGTCAATCTTATTCCGTTTAACGAGCATCCCAAGGCACCCTTTAAAAGGCCTTCACAGAAACGGGTCAACGCCTTTTTAACTATTCTTTTAAACCGCAATATGACCGCCATTGTCAGAAAGAGCAGGGGGGATGATATTTCTGCGGCTTGTGGGCAGCTTAAAGCGGCCTGGATAGATGATATTTCATCGTGCTCTTGTTCTGACTAGCAGGCGCAATATCAACACCCATGGTCAAAGTTAAATCTGCCACGCATGCGCTGAATTCCATCGCTGGAGCATTCTGATTTTGCTGTTCTGGTATTGCATTCTTGGCTTTTTATACAATTGGTCCCTTTGCCTTCGAACACTGATCATGATAATTTTTCAGGAAGAGGGCGAAAACCTGTCGAAGAAAAACTGCCATCATTACTGGAAGATATAAATAGAGATAGTTGATCCGATCTGCCAAACGGATCCTGCTTTCCATTCCACCCGGCTGTATTCACCAATAACGGCAAAAGAAGTTCGCCGGAGATTGATTGATATAAATGGCTATTCCGAGGATGAAATACCATCCGTTGCAACAATTAACCGAAAAATGAATAAGTCACAATAACACAGAATCCTGCGTATACTCCCGGCAGAAGCTATCAGTTTTAAACTTTCTATTCTTGCCCAGAAGTTCTCTGACTGTCTCCAGAGCTTGAACTTTGTCCTGAACCTCCTTGAGGTAAACTTCCTACGGTCCATTCACTTTCAGAGCTTAACGTTGGGTTGTAGCCTCTATTCTTATTTGGTTGATAGCCTTCATTCGCTGGCTGATATCCACCTTTTTCAATTCCAGTGTTGTCTCTTCGATTATTCATTTTTTAGGGCTCCGTAATGATTCTGTTTGAAAAAACTCTATTAATTCATAATCTTCCTTACGAATTAAAATTCCATGACTATCTTTGATAACTGCCTTAAAATTACCATGTGCATCTACTTTTATTGCTTTTTCGATATAAAGATCACCTTCTCTTGGAAAGGATGTAGCGTATGACTTAGAACCATAAAAACCGCCAATTTTGTTGCCGTTTTTTAGCTGTATTAGGACATATACGGGTTCTCTTTTGTCAAAAAAATAATCCCATGAGGTTGGATATGGAAGCTGTAACTTTTTCATAAGATGTTTATTTTTGATTAGCTTTACCCATGACAGAGGCAATAATATGGGGATGATGAAAATTACGCAAAACATTAAAAGTTGATACCAGAACAAATTGTTGTTGATGAAGTCTGTTTGATGAATCGGGATTATTACTGGTAATATTAATGCAAAGTTTATAGAGCTATAAAAAATAGCCTCAAATATTGAATTTTTCCAATCAATTTCTTTAGCTGGCATCAGCAACCGATATATCTTCATTGAGATAAAACCAGGTAAAACCAAAAGAATAAAAAGAATATACTGATCAAGATTTGGAGCTATTTTCATTTCTATAACCTATGAACAATAAAATTTCAGTTATCGAAATATCGTTTTTAATTATCAATTATTAACCTGTTCATAGCAATATGTCAATTTAGCAATCGGAAATAGTGAAAACAAAAGGCTCTATAATTAAAATTTAGCTTCTTGCAATTGCATACTTTACTCGTGAGTCGTAACTTTGGGAAGCCATATACAGGGCACTGCTCCCCTTACTGTCCCGATTTATGACCATTTAAGCTCTTTTCAGGTGGGTTCTCAAGCTTTGACAAAATCGTTTCTGGATCTGACACCTGTTTATCCTTCAAAACACCTGGGTTAAGCATTTTTTTCTTGAAACGGTATTTTTGAATTTCCCGTATAATCCCTTTTGGAGCGGAACTGAATAAATCAAGGAGCAATAAGTTGGCAATTACAGATTTCCAAAATCGATATCGAAAAACACCCATGACATTCTTGAGCATATCAAACATAGTTTCGATACGGACTCTGGCGTAATAGAGCTCAAGGGCAACAACAGGATCTTGATGAAGATCACTGCACATCAATTTTGCCCATGGCCTAAAAAGGGAAACAGGACGGATCACAGTGTTTGTATCAACAGATTATGGAATGCCCCGGACTCAGGCGTGATAACCTCTATTTTCCTTATTTCTTGTTTTTCGAAGAGGCTGATGACAGTTAACGTACCGGCAGGTGCTTTGGTATATCCGGATGTGATCGTGGCTGCCAGCTGCAGGGTTGTCTGGTCAGGCTGCCCGAAAAACAGGGCATCCGGGCCGGGCAGATGCTTACAGCGAAGCCGGATGTGGCTTTTGGGATCATAGAGATCCATGATCCGTTTGTTGTCTGCCTTATTTCTTCCCACCACAAGCTTGGATCGGGAGTCCAGGCGGAAGTGCCGGCCGTATTTGAGCAGGTGAAGCTGAGTTTTACTTTGGGTTTTCTGGACATATAAAAGATCTCTTAACCGCTGGGAATATCCCTTGTCCGTGAGCAGGCATCCGCCGGCCGGAGAAGGGTGTTCTGTGATGCCGTACTTTTTTGCCAGGGCGGCCTGGGGTTTTCTGCTCCGGCCGCTGATGGACAAAAGGCGGCTTCTATCCACAAGGCCCTTTTGCTCGGCAAGGGTTTCGGGTAGCAAACCGGCGCTTAACGGACGAAGGATCAGTCCGTTAAAACCACAATTTTTTTCTACATAGCGCAGAGAATTTTTTGTCTGGGATTTGGGCCGTTGTCCCACCACCTCACCTGAAAATAAAAAATCAGCTCCTGTTTGCGCCATCATGGCGCCTGCCTTGGCAAACATCAGTGTATGGCAGTCCATGCACGGATTCATATTTTTGCCGAAACCTGCTTTGGGGGCTTTGATCATTTCCATGTAGGCATCTGTAATATCTTTTACGACCAAGGGGATGCCGGTCTGTTGCGAGGCTTTTTGGGCCGCCTTAGCATCAAAAAATGGGGTTTCAAAACTGATCCAGGTCACATCAATACCCTGATCCTTAAGTATTAAAGCTGCCAGCATGCTGTCAAGCCCACCCGAGCAAAGGCCTAGGGCTTTGACCTGTCTTGTGGTTTTGATAGGGTTCATATATAAGTTTTAGTTATGGAACAGGTAGCCCAATTTGTGTCGGTTATGATTGAAAGGTTAAAGGCCCACTATACTGTGGTCAGTACACAGCTTAACTACGATAGTCCCTTTGAGTTGCTTATTGCCACCATCCTGTCTGCCCAGTGCACGGATAATCAGGTCAACAAGGTGACAAAGGTGTTGTTTGCCCGCTACCCGGATCCCCAGTCCCTTGCCGGGGCAAGCCTTGATGATATCAAAAAGATAATTTTTTCCACCGGTTTTTACAATAATAAGGCAAAGAATATCAAGGCCTGTGCAAATAAAATTCAAACAGAATTCAATGGACAGGTGCCCCGGGATATCAGGCTATTGACGACCTTGCCCGGTGTGGGAAGAAAAACCGCCAATGTGGTCCGGTCCGTGTGTTTTAATATTCAGACCATTGTGGTGGATACCCATGTGCTTCGGGTGTCAAAGCGTCTGGGGCTTACCCATGCGGCAGATCCGGTCAAGGTGGAGTTTGAGTTGATGGATATGTTACCCCAACGCGTGTGGAATGATGTCGGGCTGCAATTTATTTATTTTGGCCGCCGGATCTGCCATGCAAGGAAACCCGCGTGCGGCCAGTGTTTTTTTAATGATCTGTGCCCATCTGTTGTTTAGAACCTGTTTGATAATTGATGAATCGGCTGCAATCCTAATGAAAATGAGAACCCATTTTTACAAATTTTCTGTTAATAGCTGGACTATTGACATAAAATTTGGGGGAATTGGGGCCATTTTCATGGGAGTGCAGCCGATTCATCAATTATCAAACAGGCTCTTAGAAGCCAAATCATAAATTATAAGGAAGGAAAATGTTAAAATTCACTGATGCTCTGGAATACCACCGGAGCGGGCGTAAAGGTAAAATTGAAGTTATCACCACCAAACCATGTGCAACAAGCAGAGACCTGTCTTTGGCCTACAGCCCAGGGGTGGCCGAACCATGTCTGGAAATTAAAAAAGACCCGGGTATGGCCTACGAATATACCGCCAGGGGTAATCTTGTTGCCGTTGTTTCCAACGGGACGGCAGTGCTCGGCCTTGGGGATATCGGGGCCCTTGCCGGAAAGCCGGTTATGGAGGGCAAAGGCGTTCTTTTCAAGAGTTTTGCCGATATTGATGTGTTTGATATGGAATTAGACACCAAAGACCCCGATGAACTGATCCGTACGGTGAAGATGCTTGAACCAACCTTTGGCGGTATCAATCTGGAAGATATCAAAGGGCCGGAATGCTTTTACATTGAAGAAGAGTTGCAAAAGCAAATGAGCATTCCAGTGTTCCATGATGACCAGCACGGCACAGCGATTATTGCCGCAGCCGGCATGGTCAATGCCCTTGAGCTGGTCGGAAAAAAGATTGAAGATGTCAAAATTGTTTTTAACGGCGCTGGTGCTGCGGGTATTGCCTGTGCCAATCTACTTCTCACCATGGGGATCAATAAGAACAACCTTGTTCTCTGTGACTCCAAGGGGGTGATCTATAAAGGCCGCACCGAGGGCATGAACCCATACAAAGAGCGTTTGGCCCTGGATACGGATGCCCGAACCCTTGAAGATGTGATGAAAGGTGCGGATCTGTTTTTCGGGGTTTCAGTCAAAGGGGCGCTGACAGCCGACATGCTGCGCTCCATGGCCAATGACCCCATCGTTTTTGCCATGGCCAATCCTGATCCGGAGATCACCCCGGATGAGGCTAAATCCGTGCGCGGGGATGTTATCATTGGTACCGGACGCTCGGACTACAATAACCAGGTGAACAATGTCCTGTGTTTCCCTTTTATCTTCCGTGGCGCCCTGGACACTCATGCCAGTGCCATTAATGATGAGATGAAACTGGCAGCCGTCTATGCCCTTGCTCAGTTGGCAAAAGAAGACGTTCCAGATTCCGTACGCCGCGCCTACGGTAACGATAAAATTAAATTCGGGCGGGAATATGTTCTGCCTAAACCCTTTGATCCACGGGTTCTGTTACATATGGCCCCCGCGGTTGCCCAGGCTGCTATGGATTCCGGTGTTGCCCGAAAACCCATTGTGGATATGGACAAATACGTTGAGCATCTGGAAGCCCTTCAGGGGCGCTCAAAAGAGATCATGCGCGCCATCATCAACAAAGCAAAAACAGCGCCTAAACGGATCGTATTTCCAGAAGGTAAAGAAAATAAAATCCTGCGCGCGGTACAGGTGCTGCTGGACGAAAAGATTGCCATTCCGATTCTTATCGGCGATGATAAAGTGATCCGTGAAAAAGCCAAGGCCCTGAATATTGATCTGCGGACCACGGAAATCATCAACCCCTGCAAATGTGAAAAGCTCAATGCGTATACGGAAGTATTGTTTGCCAAACGTCAGCGCAACGGCATGACACGCTATGATGCCCGCCGCCGTCTGCGGGGGAATCGAAATTATTTCGGTGCCGTCATGGTGGAACAAGGAGATGCGGACACCCTGATTTCCGGTATCAACGCCAATTATCCTGATGTCATCCGGCCGGCCATAGAAGTCATTGGTAAAAAGGACGGCTTGTCCAAAGTGCATGGCCTTTACATGATGGTGTTCAAAAAAAGGGTGGTCTTCTGCGCGGATACCACCGTTACCATTGAACCGACCGCAGAAGAATTGGCGGAAACTGCAATTCTGGCAGCTGAACAGGCACAGCATTTTGATATCACACCACGGGTTGCCATGCTCTCCTTTTCCAACTTCGGCAGCGCCCAGCATCCATTGACTTTGAAAGTGAAAAAAGCAACTGAATTGGTTAAAAAATGGGCCCCGGAACTGACGGTAGACGGGGAGATCCAGGCCAATGTTGCCCTGGACTCGGAAATCGTCAAAAAGCACTATCCCTTTTCCAAACTCAAAGGGGATGCAAATGTGTTTATCTTCCCGGATCTGCAATCGGGTAATATCACCTATAAAATGCTGGCCAAGCTGGGAAACGCCGTTGCTGTCGGCCCCATCCTCATGGGGATGAAAAAACCCATCCATGTATTGCAGCGTGCCGATGATGTGTCAGATATTGTCAATATGGCGGCAGTGGCTGTCAATGATGCACAGATGAACAAGGCGGTAAAATAGGGGTTATCTGATCATGGATCTTCTCCAAAGATACATTCAACTCGCTTTGGATGGAATTGTGTTGCAAAAAGGCATTGAAAACAACGTGTTGAAAGCCTAAAAATGAAAGCAAACCCTTTGAAAATATTACAAAAATCCTATAGGTGTGCATTGAAAATTTTATATTGACAATTTTATATGTATTGTTTATACCTTTTAAGCTTCATTAGTTCGTATGCATTCGACAAGGCTTGATTTTTGGGTACTAGAAGTGAATCGATAACCAATAACAATATCTAAGAAAAAGGAGGGAAAAAAGAGGAATACAATTTTTGGCACTTTTTCGCTGAATACATTTAGTATTTAATTTTATTGTAATTTAAGGCTGTATTGCAAAAATCATAATACATTTTGCAGTACTGTCAAACTTAAGAAAGGATTAAATCTATGAATTGGCTGGTACGAACTTTTAGCTGCTCTGTAGCCAAGAAGCAGTTTATGGCAGTAACCGGTCTCGCTTTCTGCCTCTTTCTGACAACCCACCTCATCGGCAACATGTTTGTTTATGGTGGAAAAGATGCTTTTAATTCCTATGTTGAGCATCTTCATGCCCTTGGGGTGCTTGTCCATATCGCTGAAGCAGGGTTGATTGTGTTTGCCCTGATTCATATTGGTACGGCACTTATTCTTTATTTTCAGAACCTTGCTGCAAGACCTGTCAGATACAAAAAGAAATCAAACGCCGGCGGCAGAACCCTGGCATCGGCAACCATGCCTTACACAGGCCTTTTTATATTGGTCTTTATCGTGGTCCATCTTGTCTCTATGAAATTTGCCGACCATTCCACCCTGACTACCTTTGATGTCACAGCTTCAGTTTTAGCCAAGCCTGCGTACCTTGTGTTCTACATCGTCTCTATGGTAGTGGTGGCATTTCATGTAAATCACGGCTTTTGGAGTGCTTTTCAGTCCTTTGGCGCCAGCCATCCGAAATATATGCCTATCGTTAGAGGATTTGGCATACTTTTCAGTGTTATCATCGGTGTCGGCTTTGGTTTTATTCCAATCGCTATAAATATGGTTTCATAGGCATAGCTATAACTATCAATTAATCAGGGGGATACATGCAATTAAATTCCAATGTTCCGTCAGGTCCTCTCAAGGACAAATGGGATAAACATAAATTTGAGTTAAAAAGAGTCAATCCTGCAAACAAAAGAAAATTTGAAGTTATCGTTGTGGGAACAGGTCTTGCCGGCGGTTCAGCAGCAGCAACCTTGGCAGATCTTGGCTATCATGTAAAAAATTTCTGCATCCAGGATTCTCCGCGCAGAGCACACAGTATTGCTGCCCAGGGCGGTATTAACGCAGCAAAGAACTATCCTGGTGACGGCGACAGTGTATGGAACCTTTTTTATGATACCATTAAAGGCGGCGATTACCGTGCAAGGGAAGCAAATGTCTACCGCCTCGCCCAGAATGCCAACAATATTATTGACCAATGTGTTGCAACAGGTGTTCCCTTTGCAAGGGAATACGGTGGGCTCCTTGCCAACCGCTCATTTGGCGGATCCCAGGTGTCACGTACCTTTTATGCCAGAGGGCAGACGGGACAGCAGCTGCTTCTCGGCGTTTATGGACAGCTGAGCCGTCAGATCGGTCTTGGTGGTGTAGAGATGTACCCCAGACGAGATATTCTTGACATCGTTATTGTGGACGGTTGTGCCAGAGGGGTTGTCTGTCGTAATCTGGTAACCGGGGAAATCGAAAGTTATTCAGCCCATGCCGTAGTTCTGGCCACAGGCGGATACGACAATGTTTACTTTCTGTCCACCAGTGGTATGCACTCTAATGTCTCTGCATGCTGGGCCGCATACAAAAAAGGCGCTGCGTTTGCCAATCCCTGTTATACCCAGATCCATCCCACCTGTATTACCGTGCATGGAGACTATCAGTCTAAACTGACCCTGATGAGTGAAAGTCTTAGAAATGACGGTAGAATATGGGTGCCAAAGGCCAAGGGTGACAATCGCAGTCCGGATCAAATCCCTGAAGACGAAAGAGATTACTATCTGGAACGTAAATACCCCAGTTTTGGTAACCTTGTTCCCCGGGATGTGGCTTCCCGTAATGCAAAACTGGCATGTGACGAAGGAAGAGGCGTTGGAAATACAGGTCTTGCTGTATATCTTGATTTTACTGATGCGATCAACCGTGACGGTGAAGATGTCATCAGAGCAAAATATGGCAACCTTTTCCAGATGTACGATAAGATTCAGGATGAAGATCCGTACAAAGTGCCCATGAAAATTTATCCCGCCATTCATTATGTAATGGGCGGTACCTGGGTTGATTATAACCTGATGACAACCCGTGACGGTCTTTTCTGTCTCGGTGGTGCCAACTTCTCTGACCACGGTGCAAACCGTCTTGGTGCCAGTGCATTGATGCAGGGCCTTTCAGACGGTTACTTCGTCCTTCCCTACACCATCGGCGGATACCTTGCAACCCAGTCTCTTGCTGATATAAACACCTCTCACCAGGCGTTTAAAGATGCAGAAAAACAGCTTGATGAAAAATTGAATAAGCTGATGAATATTAACGGCAAGAGAACTGTTGATGATATTCACAAAGAGCTTGGTCTGATCATGTGGAATTACTGCGGCATGGCCCGTAATGACGCAGGACTCAAAGAAGCGATCCAAAAGATTTCCGCACTTCGTGAAGAATTCTGGCAGAATGTTGATGTCACAGGAAGCAGCCGTGACTTTAACCAGACGCTGGAAAAAGGTTACAGACTTGCTGATTACCTTGAATTCGGCGAACTTCTGGCCCGTGATGCGCTGACCCGTGAAGAATCCTGTGGCGGACATTTCAGGGAAGAATCCCAGACAGAAGAAAACGAAGCCAAGAGAGATGATGAAAATTTCTGCCATGTAGCTGCCTGGGAATATGCGGGTGAGGGCAACGATCCGATATTAAACAAAGAACCACTTGTTTTTGAAAATGTGGAATTAACAACAAGGAGCTACAAGTGATGGAAGAAAAATTTATTAATCTGACACTGAAGGTGTGGCGCCAGAAACAGGGTGAGAAAAAAGGCAAAATTGAAACCTATCAGGCAAAACATATTTCCACGGATGCCTCTTTTCTGGAAATGCTTGATATCGTAAATGATGATCTCACAATTGCCGGAATAGAGCCCATTGCATTTGATCATGACTGCCGTGAGGGTATTTGCGGCATGTGCGGCCAGGTTGTAAACGGATATGCCCACGGGGAAGAGAAAGGCACTACCCTTTGCCAGCTTCACATGAGACGTTTCAAAGATGGCGACACCATATTTATTGAACCTTTCAGAGCAAAAGCGTTTAAGGTAGTAAAAGATCTTGTTGTTGACAGAAGCGCCTTTGATAAGATTATCCAGGCCGGCGGTTATATCACTGCTAAAGCCGGTGGCGCTCCCGATGCAAATATTTTTCCGGTGACATATGAAACGGCTGAACTTGCCATGAATGCAGCAGAATGTATTGGATGCGGTGCTTGCGTTGCTGCATGCCCGAATGCTTCTGCAATGCTCTTTGTCAGCGCCAAGATTTCCCATCTTGCCCTGCTTCCCCAGGGAAGACCTGAGGCAGCTAAGCGCGCATTGTCTATGGTAAGAACTATGGATGCTTGTGGATTCGGTAACTGTTCCAACGAAAGAGAATGTGAAGCATCATGTCCTAAAAACATCCAAATAACCAACATTGCCCGTATGAACAGAGAGTTCCTGGCAGCAGGCGTTCTTTCTTCAGCTATGTAAAACGGTGTAATATAAAGATTAGAAGGTGGGACTTCGTTTGTCCCACCTTTTTAATTTTAGTGTTAGGCCCATGCGCAGAATTAAATCTGCCACAGATATGCCGAAGTCACCATCAAGGCACACCAATGGAAGCCTATTTAAAATATGTCTCCTTTGGCGTAACGCCCAGAGTCGCTTAAAAGACAAGTAGATGTGCGATTTTATTTTGATTATGGCCCTAAGAGCCTGTTTGATAATTAGGGGATCGAAGCGAAATTTCATGAAAATGAGCACCAATTTTCACAAATTTTCTGTTAATAGCCGGACTATTGACATAAAATTTGGGGGAATTGGAGCCATTTTCATGGGATTGTAGCCGATTCATCAATTATCAACAGGCTCTAAGATAAGTGATCCCGTGAAATCATCAAAAATATCCGATTTGCTGCAGGAAAATAAAACCCTTTTCTTGATTGTTATTGTGGGGCTTTTTCTGCTTGAAATTGAAATTTTTGCCTTGGCAGCCATGCAGGCAGGCAAACAATCCATCCTTCAAGTGCTGGATAATCAGGGTCATGTCATACATGAAACCAGTGGAGACAATTTAAGCGATTTCAACAAGCATCACTTTGAAAAGGTATTCGGCCCCCTTGAAAACTACAACGTTCAACTCAATACACAGGACGTACCCTTTCCTTTCCGGGCCTGGTTTGTTGCAGCCATTTGTCTTCCCATAGGTACCATGTTGCTTTTTGCATTTGTCGTTAAAGCGTACCTGGTCATTTTTCAGGGGGCAAAGTTGCCCGAGAATGATACCGATGGGCACCAAACCGGTGATGAAACCAAGCTGGAATCGACTTTAAACCGTATCAGCCGCATGAATATTTTCAATATCGGCTTTTTGATCTTCATAGGTGCTATCTCTTACTGGATTATCCCCAATATGATAACCTACCTGGGGCACATAGGGATTGACTTGTTTGTCCGTTTCAAATGGCTTTACATTGGGGTCGTTGTCATTCTTGTTTGTATTATCCTTTGGATTGTTTATCTTCGTTACCAGTTGGCCAAAAAAAGTATTGAAAGTCAGACCGAAATCCAAAAACATCGTCTCAGCCTGGAGTACCATTCCCAAATCGGTGAACTGCCGCTTTTTCTGGAACAATCATCCGACGACGCAACCCAAGCTGTCATTGATTACAAACCGGAAGATGAAGATACACCGCCTTCAGATCTGTAATTTCCAATCGTTACCCCAAAAAACTATCTTCAATTCACAATTTTGCTTTAATAGATAAGGCCTGCAAGGAGAAACAAAAATTTTTCATTTCATATATGCAGATCCCATCCACCCACAGGGTGCCGTCAGCCGTTGCCCTGCAACCTGTTTCATCCAGGCTACACGCGCTTATATGGGCCTGGACAACAACTTTTGAATTCGAGCGGATGATCTGTCCCCGGTAGGTCCATTCATGTTCATGGTTTTCAACAATGGCAGGTGCAAACTGTTCCGGGTCAAGACTGAATTTTTTGATCATGAAAAATCTGATCAATTGAAGAAATGATTCTAAGCCCAGAGATCCCGGACAAACCGGATCCTGATAAAAATGGGCATGGAAGAACCACTCATCCGGGTCCACTTGCTTTTCACCCTGGATCAGCCCTTTGCCGTGTAAGCCTGCTTTGAAATCAAGATATGTAATTTTATCTATCATTCTCAAGGCGTTTGACGGCATTCCCGTATCAGGGTCGGTTCTTTGATCTTCCGGCGTTAAAGGCGCATGATCTTCAAATACGATTTCAGATCTCCCACTGTTTCTTTCAAGGGTTAAAAACGCTTCGGGTTCCCTGATACCCACCTGATTGGATAAGGCCTCAGCCGTAAAAAATCCAAAATTGGTGGTGCCTGTGTAAACAGAACGTCCCTTGTGTTGCACATCCATATCAAAGTGTTGGATGATCATGCCCCCGGCTTTGGAGACATCGGTCATTCGCACACGGATTTTTACAGCCCCGGATCGCCGGGTCAAATTTTTGATCAGTTTGGCTTTTCCCCCAAGGTTTCTGAAATGCAGACGTTCTGTGCTGGTCAGGGCGGCACCGCCATAGGCGGCAAGCCACCCACAGGGCTGAAGAGCCACTTCAAGAAGGATACAAAAGGGCATGGTATCGCTGTGATTGGCTGCGAAATACCAGGCGTCCTCATCAATTTTATAAATGGTCTCTATCCATCCACCGGGTGCGGTTTGCCAGGCTGGGTGATCAATTTTTGTCACCGCGTCCATAAAAAAGTAGGGCGGCCTTGGCAGCCTTGCAATTTCACGCTCGTTATCAAAAATTTTATAGGGCTCTCCAAAGGCGTCGGATGGATTGCCCTGGGCAAAGGCTAAAATTTGCTCCCGGTCAAACAAAGGGCTGGGGTTAAATTTATCAAGCAATCCAGGGTCCATGATGGCTTCAAATCCCATCATGCTTGCGATGACGGTTTTGTCTTTATCAAAGAACGTAAAATATCCTTTGACGTTGTGCTGATCCTGGTGGGTGAGCGTAAATGATATCCGAACCGGATCTGCGCTCTGTCTGGGGAATGTGTTAAAAATCTGCAAATTGTCAAAGCTTGCGGGCAGGCAGACCTGTCCGCAATGATGGAAGGTCCACAAAATCACCGCCTGGAAGGCCGCATCCAAAACCATGGGGTCCATGGCCCATTGCCGTGCATGGGGGGCTTTATACCATGTGCTGATGCCCGGTGCTGTGGTGGTCATGACCTCAATTCCCCTGGACGACACCCCGCAGATCTCAGAAATGCACTGGAGTTCACCATCATGGAAAAGGATGGTTTCATAGGCCTGAGCCATAGGGATTTCCCAGGGGGCCAGATCCATGGACTCTGATGGTGATAACACGGGTGGCTGGGGCAGTTGATCTGCTAACACCACCTGGGCCCTGGCATGCTGGGTGGCTGATCCGTTCTTACCTGGCGCGGTAATCAGGCTGGAGGTGAGGTATTGATGATCCCTGGCAATGCATTTTCCTGTCTTCACATGAACATCGACTTTGTCATTGCCGGGCACAATTCCTTTGAGCAGTTGCATCTGTTCCATTCCGGCAAATTGCAGGCCTGGATTGTTTTTCTCAGCACCGCAGGCCATCAGATCCACCATCAGGGCCAGGGGAACAACCGCTGCCTGATCAATCTTATGGTCTTCGATGATACCACTGTCCTGGCTGCTGAAGGTTTGGGTTAAGGCGTTATTCATTATAGAAGAGGGTTCCGGCATCTGTGAAGATATGGTGCCCCCCACAACGACTTCAACGCTGGATTTGTCGGCATTGGCCATTTCCGATACCATCTGGTGTGCACCGGCCTGGATGGGGATCAGTTCAATCTGGCGTTTTTCAAATTCCCGTTTCAGGGCGTCCGTGACCATGCCGCCGTCCCAGGGGCCCCAATTGATGGCTAACGCCCGGCACTGGGGATGGGTGATTTGTGTGGCCTGGGCGACCTTATTGAGCACCTCGTTGGCCATGGCGTAGTCGCATTGGCCGGTATTGCCAAATCTTGCTGCAACCGATGAGAACATCACCAGATACTTCAGTTTGTCTTGATCCACTGACGAAAGAAGGGCAAAAAGTCCGTTAATTTTGGTTTCAAACACATTCTTGAACTGGTCAGGTGTTTTTTCGCAGATTAATTTATCTTCAAGCACACCAGCCCCATGAATCAGGGCCGTCACAGGACCTAACTGCTGGCTCACCTTTTCCATGGCCGTGCGGACAAGGTCTTTATCCCGGATATCTACGCAGTAGTAGGCAACCTCATCCGCCCATTCCTGTATGCGTGCCAGATTGGCTTTAATATCGCGGTTAGCGGCAAAACGCCGGTATTCCGCCGCCACCAAGGCAGGTGTGGGGGGGGTGTTTTCAAAGGCATTGTCAAAAATGGCTTTTTTCATCTGGGCCGGTGTCTCCATGCCGTTCAGCCATGAGGGTTCCTCAAAGGGCGGCTTGGATCTGCCCAACAGGGCAATTTTTGCCCGGCACTGCCTGGCAAGGGCAATGGCGCATGCTGCTGTCACGCCCCTGGCACCGCCGGAAATTAGCACAACATCGGATCTGTCCAGGCCGATTTCTAAAGGCTGGCTCACAGGTTTGGAGACAAGTTCGGGGATGTAGATATGTTCACTGTCAAGCCCTGTTTCCACGGCCCCCCGGGTCATCATCAATTCTACGGCGGTTTCAGTGTTCTTTTTTATGGCTTTTTCATCAAATGGCAGGTCAAGGGCATGGCACAGCACCGGTTTCCATTCCAGGGCCGCTGTTTTGGCAAGGCCTGCCATGCCGCCGTAAACAGGGCTGGGTTCCGTTTCAACATATTTAAACCCAAATCCGCCGCCAAGAAAGCTGATACAGGTCATGAAACCGCCGCCTGCCCTGGCGCTTGCCATCAGATATGGCCCGTTTTTTGACGCCATGAGAAACGCCGTTAAAAGAGACTGGCTTGCCCCAGCGTGGTCGCCGGGTTCACCAAAGGCGTCCGGTATCAGGACAAGGCCTGCGGCATCGGGCAGATCTGGAATATTTTCCGGCGTGGCATCAACAATCTGTGCCGCAAGTCCACGTTTTTTAAACTCTTTTTTAAATGCCGTGGCAATGCCGGCACGATCCTTGGTCAGGTAAATGGTTTTACCGGCAGGTATTTGTATGCTTGACCCATTATAGACACGGTGCTGGTGGGAGGGAAAGACTGTGAGCTCTACCTCCTGCCTGCCGGGCACCTTTAATGCCGTTTCTTTGGCCCAACTTGGGTCCGTTATGGGGTCATGTGAAGTTTTTTTTTAGGGGTTTTCCGGGAAACCGTTGTGTGTTCAGGCGTTAGATAATTTACAATGTCGGCCAGGGTCTTTAAACTGCCCATCTCATCCGGGGATAATGCCTTGGATTCAGGTTGCTCCTGTTCAAGGCGGGACAAAATCTCAACCCGTTTTATGGAATCAATGCCAAGATCCGATTCAAGATTCATTTCAGGTTCGAGCATCTCTTTGGGGAACCCTGTGAGTTCACTGATGATGTTGACCAGAATGCCAAGGGTATCCTGAGCTGGCCGATTGTTTTTGGGTGCATGTTCCTCACTGGCAATTGGGGGTGTTGTGTGTTGTTCCGGTGCCGGGAAGGAGCCCTTTCCCGGGTCTGTTTCAACAGCCGTACAGATATCTCCAAGGGTTTTGACTGAACCCAGGCGCTGTGCCGATAGATCCTGAGTGTCGGGAAATGCTTTTTCAAGCTCTGAAATGATCTCAACCTTTTTAATGGAATCAACGCCAAGGTCGGATTCAATATTCATGTCAGGTGCCAACATCTCCACCGGAAATCCGGTTAAACGGCTGACAATGTCAAACAGGACGTTTTTTACGTCCGGGGCCGGTGCTGCTGCAGGTGGGGCAGATGTTGCCAGCGCGGCTGATGGCTGGGGCTGCGGGGCCTGTGGGGGCGCAGGCGTGTATACCGTCTGCTGAACTGGTGGAGAGGGAACTGGCGCAGGTCTTTGGTGCAGATGCCCATTCATGGCCTGTGGTTGGGCCGGAGGCTGAATCCCAGAGGCGGCCGGAGCAGACACCTGTCCACGGGTTTGTGAGATCAGTGCCGCTAAGGCCTGGCTGGTCTGGGTCTGGGTTTCCAGAAATTTTTCATGGGCCCGGGCAGTCTGGGCCTGGAGCTGCTGCATGGCATTAAGCCCCTGGACAAGAATATCCGGATTTGAAGGCAGTTGATGTGTCGTCACATGTTGGGTTGAATTTAAGGGTGTTATGGGTTGGGATCCGTTAAATTCAGGGTGTGGAAAAGATGTCATGGTATTTCCTTGTTTGGTGGATGTCTGTTTGGGGGCAACCGCTGTATGAACAGATGGTTCGGGTACGATGGTTTCTTTTTCAGGCGCTTGGGGTGTCTGTGCAGTCTTTATCATTTCAGGTAACGGGGGTTTTGCATTGGCCCCGTTGATCATGATCACCATTTTTTTATGCTCAGGCTGTGCCGCATCCTCTTCCCAGGCGGAAAGATCCACAGGATGGCCCAGGGCGGCAAGGGCGCACAATCCCATCCCCAAATCCCGGATACCGTTTTGTCCGGTTGGCTGAGCCGATTTATCAAGGGCGATGGTTTGTACATCCTGGTCTTTTAAGATGGATTTAATCAGGCCGCACAGAACAGACTTAGGCCCAACCTCCACAAAGGTGTCAACGCCTTGTTCATGCATCTGTCTGATGTTGCCAATAAAATCCACCGGGTGCATCAATTGTTCTCCTAACAGCTGCTGGGCCTGGGTGGAATCTGTTGGGTAAGGTAATCCCGTGGTATTGGATAATACCTGAATTGGCGTGGGCACGATGGCAGCTTTCTGGGTCAATGCAGTGAACGGGGTGGCGGCATCTGATACCAGTCGGCTGTGAAACGCTGCGGCCACCGGCAGTTTAATGGTCTGCATGTGGCGGTCTTTGCAAATTTTTTCAGCAGTGAGGATCTGCTTGGTCTCCCCGGATAATACGCCTTGGAACGGACTGTTTTTATTGGCCAGGACAAGGTCCAGTTCCTCCTCTTCAATGAGGGCTTGGATCTTTTCAATGGGCGCCTGGATTGCCAGCATACTGCCGGGATCACCTGCCCGTTGACCGGCCTTGGCCATGAAGTTGCCCCGGGCAGCCGACAGTTCAAGACAGGTCTGGGCATCAATCCAGCCGGCTGCATATAATGCGCACAACTCTCCGTAGCTGTGGCCGCAAGTGATCTGGGGCACCACCTTGAACCGGGACAGAATGTTGAGCATGGACAACGAAACCGCACCAATGGCGGGTTGGGCGATGCGGGTCTGGCGCAGGGCTGTCTGAGCAGATTTTTTATCCAGGGTATATTCCGGCGGCGGATACATATAGGTACACAGCTGTGTGTCATCTTCTGCATCCGTGTTCCTGACACAGGTCTGGGCCAGATCAAGAATGTGAAGGCTTTCGGGAAAAACAGACATCATCTGACTGCCCATTCCGGTGTACTGACTGCCCTGGCCCGGGAAAACAAAGCCTAATTTTCCTGATGCCGGGCCTTCTCCAATGAATACAGGCGGTTTGGCTGGTTGCTCACCATTGAGGACACCTTTTGCCTGGGAGATCCGTTCAAACAGATCATCCTGGTCAGTCAGCAAAATCAATAACCGCAGATTCTGTTTTGATGAAAATGCCGTTCTGGATTGGGCTGCCTGCCAGGCAATGGCCTGGGTAAAGACCGCCTTGTCCCTGGTGTCATAGCTGTTGATGATGTCAGACACCGCATCAAGTTTTTCAATAATATCGTCTCTGTTTTTTCCGGAAAACGCCAGGATCTGCACCGTACCATCCCAGGAGACATTGTCTTTTTCAGGTGCGTACTCTTCAAGCACCATATGAAAGTTTGACCCGCCAAACCCAAAGGCGGAAACACCGGAACATCGCAACGGGGTATCCTTGACATCGCCAGCCCCATCGCCGATCCAGGGTCTTGAGACCTGGTTCAGATAAAAGGGGGAGTGCTGTATATCCAGATCCGGGTCAGGTGTCTGGGCTTTCAGTGTGGGGGGAATGACCTTGTGGTGTAACGCCAGGGCTGCCTTGATGACGCCGGCCGCACCTGCCGCTGCTTTGGCGTGTCCGATCATGGATTTCACAGATCCCAGCGCTGTGGATTCAGTGGGTCTGTTTTTGAAAAATTGTTGCAGTGCCGTGAATTCAACCTTGTCCCCCACCCGGGTCCCTGTGCCGTGGGCTTCAATCAGGCCTACGGATTCGGGCAAAATACCAGCATGGCGATAGGCGTCTTCCAGGGCCCTGGTTTGGCCTCTGGACTCCGGGGCATATACGGCCGAAGTCCGTCCATCACTGGAGGTGCCCATGCCTTTGATCACCGCATAGATCCGGTCCTGGTCCTGTTGGGCATCTTCCAGCCGTTTGAGTACCAAAAGGCCGATGCCTTCGCCGAGCACTGTACCATCGGCGTTTTCTGAAAATGGACGGGCGTCACTGGTATGGGACAACACACCGGTTCTGGAAAAACACATGTGCATGAAAATGTCATTGAGGGTATCCACCCCGCCGGTGATGGACATATCACACCGTCCGGTTTCAAGCTCCATCATGGCCGTATGGATGGCGGAAAGGGAGCTGGCACATGCGGCATCACACACCGTGTTGGTACCGGACAGGTCCAGGCGATTGGCAATTCTTCCGGCCACCACATTGCCCAAAAGGCCTGGAAATGAGTTTTCCTGCCAGTTGACATAGGAATCACTGATCAGTTTTAATACGTTTTCCTTTTTTTCAGGGGCAATGCCGGCTGCATCCAAAGCATTCTTCCAGAATGGGTGCCCCAGCCTTGCGCCAAGGGGGATCACCAATTCCTGGGTGCCGGTTACCCCAAGGATCACATTGACCCGTTTTTCTTTCAGAAGAGCATGCCCCACAGGATAGCCTGCATCGGCAAGCGCCATGCGAACCACTTCCAGACCCAGAAGCTGCGAGGTGTCTGTGGCTTCAATGTTTTTTGGCGGAATGCCATAGGCCAAAGGGTCAAAGGCAATGTCCGGCAAAAACCCCCCCCTGCGGCAATAGGTATGGTCTGGAAACTGTGGGTCTTCATTGAAATAATCTTTCAGACGCCAGTGTGAGTCTTCGGGTATGTTTGTTACGGCATCAATACCGTTAAAGATCAATTTCCAGAATTCTTTAAGGTTTCTGGATTCGGGAAAAATACAGCCCATGCCGATGATGGCAATGGGCGTCTGTGTCTCAGGGTCGGTTTTGGGTGTCATATATGAGAAATCATTATAGTTGCTGGTTTAAAAGTTACAGAGTCTATCATATATGTCAAATAGGCGTGAATCATCCACCAGCAGGGAATATTGACAAAAGTTTTACATAGTGCCTAAGAGCCTGTTTGATAATTGACGAATCGCCTGCAATCCTATGAAAATGCCTTCAATTCCCCCAAATTTTATGTCAATAGTCCCGCTATTAACAACAAAATTTGTGAAAATTGGTTCTCATTTTCATAAGATTTCGCTTCGATCCCCTAATTACCAAACAGGCTCTAAGAGCCTGTCGAATCAGAATAGGGAAGGATACCCTCCTCTAACACTCTGTTAAAACATATGATAAATTTTTTCCTGTTCATCCAGGATGTCATCCAGGATGTCTTCGGTGGTATAGGGGTTCATGATAACGCTTCGAAGCACCACCACCATAAAGTCATCCTCGGGCACAAGTTTAAGCCGGGTTCTGGAAACAAAACTTTTGCCTGCTTCCCTCTGGATTCTCTGGATGCGGATGTTGATTTCGTCAAGCTCCTGATTTAAGCGTTTGCGATCTTGCCCCTGGGCAGTTTCCATCTTTTTACGAAAGGAGATGGGGACCATCCGGTAGGTCAGGATATTGAGTACAGGCGGGGTCACAAGTTCAAATTCCGGCCGCGCTTCGATTTTTTTGGCAAATGCCCTTGCCGTTTCGATACCGTGGTCAATCATCAGGGCGTACCCTTTGGATCCCATGATTTTTAAGGATGCATCAAGGATCAGACAGGCAGCCTCCCTGGAACCCTCAAGGGTTTTGATACCTAAATCCACAGAGCCTTTCCGGTTGACGTATCTGGCATGATAGGCAATGGCGTCAAGGGCAAGTGCATTTTTAAAATAAAGCATGCCTGTTCCCATGGGCATGTAAAACTGTTTGTGGCCGTCAATGGTAACGGAATCTGCCCGTTCAATGCCTGAAAGCAAATGGGCATAGTTCTCGGATAACAGTATGGGCCCGCCCCAGGCCGCATCCACATGAAAATGAATCTGCTCTTGTTCACAAATATCGGCCAACGTTTGTAATGGATCAATGGTCCCTGTTTCCGTGGCCCCGGCAATGCCCACGATCGCAGCTATTTTTGTACGCCCCCCCTGCTTGAGATCCTGAATAGTCTGTTTAAGTTTGTCTGTATCAATGGTGTGATCCGGTTTAATATCCAGGGCAATAATGTTTTTATTGCCAAGGCCCAGGATTCCACTTGCTTTTCTTAAAGAGTAGTGCCCCCGGCAGGATACAAGGATCACCACCCGGTCCGTGTTATGGACGCTCATGGCTTTGGACAGGCCGTCTTCTTCAATGCTTGAAAAGTCGTCTTTAGGCGGGAACAAGCGGTTTCTGGCTACCCACATGGCCGTCATGTTGGCTGTGGTGCCGCCGGATGTAAATGCACCCAAAGCTGTACGGGTATTCTGAACATGTGCCTGGTAAAAGGCCTGGCTTTGTTTGAAAATCAGGCAGTGGATTTTAGCCAGTACCTGCCTTTCAATGACAGAGAGCACCTTGGAGGTTTCCATTTTTATGACATTCTGATTTAAGGCTGCGGTAATGGCTTTAAGATGCACCATGAAAAAGGGCAGGGCAGAAGTCATGTGACCAATAAAGTAGGGTGAGGCCACATTAACCGCTTTAGGGGCAACGTCTTTTATTATCTCTTCAATCACCTGGCCCAGATCTTTCTGGGGATGGTCGCTGATCGTAACGTCCATGTAACTTTTAGCCAGTTCATTGATGCTGATTTCTTCGGTGACGCCCACATGCCGGTTAAGAAAATCGTGCAGTCCGAACAGGATCTGCTCCATGTACTTAACCAGGGTCTTTTTGCTGTTTTCATCATCGGGACGGATGAATACCCGGTCTAAGGACTTGCGGTCTGCGATCAACTGTCCGGCTGTTTTTCGTACGTTTTTATGGCCTTGTTTCCAGTTGGTATTTTCATGTAATGAAAAAAATGAAAGAGAGGATGACATATTGTGAAGGCCTTTTTCTCAATTTAAATTTGTTTCAGCCTGCCCTGCCCAGTATGGACCTGCCATTTGTTACATTTTTCGGTTGCCATCTTGTTCATTTCACTTGAAAATCGTTTTAAAGTATGGCAGGCATACCTTAAAATAAGGAGAAAATCAAATGGAACTTAATGTTGAAGATATTTTAACACGGGTAACCCGGTACAATCTGATCCGTAACAGCAGAATGATCTATATTGATGTTCATAAAAAAGTCCAGGGCAATCTGGCAGGCGATTATATTGCCGTGCCCAACCTTGTGAACATCATTGCAGAATCCAGGTATCAGGGTGCCGGCGGCACCGAGGAGGAAGCCCTTTCAGATTGTTTAAGAAAAATTAAGGGGTTGGGCCTAGCAGATCTGTTTCCCAAAGTAGATTCGAAAAACAAGGCCCCTGAACCAGCCGCAAAATTTTAAGCCTGATAGCAGTCGGGCATTGAGTCATACCAGGGTGTGTGTTATTTTTCAATCATCATCTCACCAATCAAAAGGAGAGCCTATGAACATTTCAATCACTTTCAAAAACGTTCCCTCATCAGATGCTGTTAAATCCCAAATTGAAAAAAAATTAAATAAATTAGATAAAATGCTCGACGCTCCGGCCGAGGTCCAGGTTGTTCTGTCAGAGGAAAAATTACACAGCATTGCTGAAATTAAACTGACTTGTAATAAGTTAAAAATTCATGCCAGGGACCAGGCTGGAGAAAACAACATGTATTCGGCCATTGACGGTGTGACCGAAAAAATTAAAACTCAGATCACTAAATTCAAAGACAAGCAAAGACGGCACCTGGCTGGTGACAAACAAAGTATCAAAGATGAAGTGCTGGACTCTGGCGATAGCGAATAAACGTTTGTCTTTTAAGCCACCCCCGGCGTTACGCCAAAGAACACATATTTTAAATATGCGTCCATTGGCGGGCCTTGATAGTGACTTAAAATCCGGCGTATCTGTGGCAGATTTAATGCTGATTATGGGCCTAACCGAATCCCGGTCCCGAAAAGAACCGGGATGTTTGTTCAGCATAAAGAATGGCCTGCAATCCCTTGTGAAGATCCGTTACAATGGTGTTGGCGCTGATACCTAACCTGCGGGCATTGGAGATGTCAAATATTGCTTTTTTAACCGCTGTTTTTTCCCCACTTGTGCCCCGGATCTGCAGGTGGTAAGCTCTGGTAATCGTTTCAAGCAAAGATGGATTTTCTTCCAGTTTCTCAAGATGGATATGGACACCTGCCCGCATGGCTGTCCCGATATTGGTGGGGCAGGCTGTAAGAAAGCCTTTTTTCCGGTCAAAGGCAAAATCAAGTTTATGGTCCAACGCCTTGATCATCTGTCTTAACCGGTTAAAAATACCGGCAATATCCCCTCCCGGGGCTTGGGCTATGATGCGCAGATGGTCTTCCTCGTTGACCCATACCCGGACCACTTTGTCCCGGCTTGTGAATATGCCTCTTCCCAGGGGATAATCCCGGTTGATGCCTGCCGCATCCATGAACCGGTCCCCTTTCCGGAAGGCCAGTCCTTTCTCAAGCAGGGCTTTGAACTGTTTGTCATTCAAATCTGTAAAAGCGGTATAGGTGCCGGATAATTGGTCGGGAAGGGTTTTAAAAGCGTATTTTACCGTCTCTTCCAGGGCCAGTCGCTGATCCAGGGTCATATTGCCTGAAAAAGGAAATTTGTCCAGATTTCTTGCCACCCGTATCCGGGATGAGCGGATAAATCTTTTTTCAGAGTCCAGATCCGGTAGAACCGCTTCCGCCAGGCCGGGTTTGTGAGACCATCCCGGATCAAGGCGGTGGTAGTCCTCAATGATGGGCAGCAGCACTGGTGCAAAGCTGTCATAGCTTTCCATATCCCCGGCATAGATACCAATGCTGGAATCGGGATTTTTAATGCCGGACCTGATGGCCTGATCAAGGCTGTATCCCGATGAGGTGCGGATCCCTTTAAGGGCGTTATAGCGTTTAAGGGTAAGATGTTGTTTTATTTTGGATCGGCAGGCAACGTGAAAAGGCAGGCGCGGTTCAGCTTTCATAACGGGAGGATTGGGAAGATACACCCCGGGCCAGCCGGGTCTGGATTTGATCTAAAATAATGCAGTCCTTATGGCATTGAGGTAATTTTTCCCTGAATTCACAATTGACGCATGGGCTCTGGGTTAGATACCCCACTTCAAAATCAAATAAATCTCTTTTAATTGTTTGGTTGTCCATCTTTTTATGCTGTGATCCCGGCCTGTTTGTTCACTGAAGGTCCGAAAATTTACGAGATATAAGGGAGACAATGATGAACAGTTAAAAAAACCACACCCTGGAAACCAGGGTGTGGTTTACGATTTACAACAATGTTACAACAGCTTAGATATTTCTTCTGATAAATCCGACAAGTCCAAAAATCCCCGAGCCAAGCAGAAGTAACGCTGACGGAACGGGTACGGGGCTCAGGAAAAACTGACCATTTGAACCCAAGGTAAGGATATCGCCTTCCCTATCAAGTACAACGGCATTTGTCGTTGTAAAACCGGATAGTCCCCTAGTAGCCACATCGGTGCCGTCAGAATAATAAAAATATCCTGGGTCTAACCAGTTTGATTCATAGTGTATGGTAAATGTCTCATTATTAACAGGTGCACCGGACTGGTCAATAGCGCCAACACCTGAAGTCAGAGCTAATTCGGCGATAGGTTGACCTCCGAAATACAGATCCAGGATGCCTGAATTGAAAGTGACATTACCATCTGACAACTGACCGTCTCCATTATAGGTGTAGACACCTGTCAAGAGGCCCATATACATAAAAGGTAAAAATTTACCATCTGTTTGGGCCACTGCAAAGGATCCGTTATTAATAAAGGTAAAATCATCCCCATTTTCGTCCATGGTAAGTTCAACAACGTTTGGTGTCGCGACATCGAAATAGTAGGCAATCTCTACCATACCAGCCTCTGGGTCATCTGGTTGAAAATCAAAATACCAATCAGTAGCTACATCAGCATAAGCAGATTGAACCACCCCAACAATCAAAAAAAGTCCAGCTATAAACCCTAAAGTTTTTTTCTTCATTTTTATTTTGCTCCTAAGAAACATAAATTTTTTTTAAAACAACAACGCTTGATAGATTACATTCCAACTATTTATTTTTTGCTATATCACCTCCCTAAAAGCAACATTTTTTTTGAAAGCCCAATAAAATACTGGTTCGGCACGTCCCCGATTTCACAGGATACCCCATTCAGTTCCATTTACAGAGAACCTATTTTAACCTTATATTAGAAACTATCATTTAGCAAGTCAAGAAAAATGATAAATGACTTGTGCACAATAAAAGGTTAGGATGCATAACGTATCTCCCAGGCATCCTGCCTTTGTTAGTTTTCCGGCATGGTGTGTACAACCCTAAGAGCTTGTTTGGTAATTGATGAATCGGCTGCAATCTCATTTTCATCAGATTTTGCTTCGATCCCCTAATTACCAAACAAGCTCTAACAGCCCAACACTCAACAACAGCATGGTTGTCGGAACCGGTACGGGGTTATTGGGGTTGGCTGTAATTGGGATCTTTTTTCATCCACGGGGTATAAGTTGAAGGCGCTGGATCACCATCAAATTCAACATTTGCTATGTCTACTCAATCGGCATAATGCATTGGGCTAAGCTTGACTTTCCCAGTTTTTATGTGTATGTCTATATCTATAAAGATACACATCGGGAGGTGCCGAATGAGAACAATTCAGATGACACTAGACGATACGCTTGTTGAGACCGTTGATAAAATTTCACGTAAACTCAACATGAACCGTTCCGCTTTCACCAGAAAAGCGCTTCGTGATGCTGTTGAACAATATACTGCTTCACAAATGGAACAAAAGCATCGGCAAGGGTACGAAAATTTTCCAACTGGAGAAAATGAATTTTCCATTTGGGAAGCTGAACAGGCTTGGGGGGATGAATGAAACGTGGCGAAATTCACTGGTACAAATTTTCTACCCCTGACAAAAAACGTCCAGTTTTAATTCTTACACGAGATTCTGTCTTGGAGTATCTAAATGAAGTGACAATCGCTCCAGTTACAAGTACTGTGCGGGATATTCCTTCAGAAGTTTTTTTATCCAAATCTGGTGATGGAATGCCAAAAGATTGTGCAATAAATTGTGACCATTTACAGACAGTATCCAAAGGTAACATTGGCTCTTTGATTATAAAATTACCTGCACAAAAAATGTTGGAAGTTCGCAATGCAATATTTTTTGCACTCAATTTTTAGAAACGTATAATGATTTGTGACGTATTAGAATTAAAAAATAAAAAAAGACCAACGAATAAGGATGGATCGTGTGAGGAACGAACCACGACCTTAGGGCCCATGATCAAAATAAAATCGCCCATCTACTTGTCTTTTAAGTCATCCTCGGCGTTACGCCAAAGGACACATATAAACCAATATGCGTCCGTTGGCGTGCCTTGATGGTGACTTAAAATCCGGCGTATCTGTGGCAGATTTAATTCTGATCATGGGCCTTATCCGGTTGTTGAATAAGCCCGGGCAAAATAAACCGGGCTTTCCATATATATGAAAATATCTTTTTAGGCCTTAACCCCCAAGCCAGATTCATACGACGAATAAATTGAAGTTTCAGCACAATATGTTAAAGAATTTTATTTTCAAGGAGAAAAAATGCCTGTAGTTGTTAAATATATTGTTGTCAGGGATGGAGATGAAAAAATGACATTCACGACAAAAAAAGAAGCAGACGCCTATGACAAAATGTTAGATATTGCCGACAATTTGTTTGATTTTCTTCAACACTCTGATATCGTTCTTGATGAAACCCGCAAAGAAGAAATTTCCCTTTTGCTGGCTGAAAAACGTAATGAGGTGATGTCTATTTTAAGGGGAGTCTCCCCCAAAGTTAAAAACAACCGGAAAAAGAGGGCCGCTTCTTCAGAAATTCCTAAAACCCGGAGCAAAACTGCGTCAAAACGGGCCGATACATCTGAAACCCACACAAGTCCTGATGCCAAATCTGCGGTCAAAGCCACTCCCCGCACAAAGGGGACGTCTTCACAAAAGAGTGGTTAAGCGATAAGGAAGATATCTATGCCGTCTTTTTTATTCAGACTGATACGTGTGGCTGTGGTTCTGATGCTTGCAGCGGGCCTGGCTTTTTGGCTGTTTGTTTCCAGGGAAGAACCTCAAAAAAGAGACATGATGCATCATCCGCCTAAGGTGTTTTGTGTTTCGGCAGTATCGGGCAATTCTGATATGATCGTTGAGGCCTTTGGTACGGTTACTCCCCGTAACAGTGTAAAACTGACCATGGAAATTGCGGGCCGGATTGAATATATTCATCCTGATTTTCGGGAAGGCGCATGCCTTAATAAAGGTGAAGTCCTTTTACGTATTGACCAGCGTTCCCTTATCCTGAATGAAAAAAACGCCCGGGTCCAGGTGGACCAGGCCCGGGCGGATATCCGCCTACTTAAACAGGAAATATCCAATTTAGAGGCCAATGCCGGGCTTGCCCGTTCTAATCTTCAACTCACGTCCAAGGAGCTGGAGCGGATCAGGGCATTGGCTAAAAAACAGTTTGCATCCAAAGCCAGCCTGGATAAGGCGGAACAACAATACCTGTCGGCGAAAAATCAGCTGCAGAAAATTATCGATGCCCAGGCCCTTATCCCCGCACGCATGGCTTTGAAAAAATCAGCCCTGGCGTCGGCCCAGGCTGCACTTGCAAAGGCGTGTCTGGTGCTTGAAAAATCTGAAATCAGATCAGATTTTTACGGATTTGTGATGACAAAACAGGTTCAGGCAGGGGAATATGTCAATCCGGGCCAGGTGCTTGGGGTCATATATGAAAAAGATGCCCTGGACGTGGATATCCGCATTCCGCTTGAAGAACTTCAATGGCTGGGTTCTGCTTTTGAAAACGGAAACAGGCCCCAGGTGAGTTTAACCATCGCCAATCTGGCGGACGGACGTTCTCCGGTGTGGCCGGGCCATGTGGCCAGGATTAAAGCCGCTGTTGACGAAAAAACCCGGACCATGCCCATGACCGTTGAAATCGACGCCCTTGGGGTTAAAGATGTTGGCAAGGACCCTTTGCTGCTGCTCAGACCCGGTGTTTTTGTTAAATGCCGTGTCAAAGGGGAGCAAAAGGAAAATGTGTTTAAGGTGCCCAGAACGCTTATGCGCTCTCCAGATACCCTGTACCTGGCCCGGGCTGATCATCTTGTGATTAAAAAGGTCAAAGTCATCCGGCGATTTGAAAAATATGTTTATATTACCCAAGGATTGGACCCGGGGGATCTGATCATTGAAACCCCCTTGTCCGGGGCGTTAGACGGTATGGCCGTAACCGTTAAAAAAGCCGGGGAGAGCCAATGAAAGCGCTGGGTAAATGGTCTGTAGAGCATCGGGTTACGGTAAACCTGATCATGGTGTTTTTGATTGTGGCCGGGATCTTCACGGCCATGAACATGAAACGGGAGATGTTTCCGCGGTTCTCTTTGGGTATGATCAGTATTGCCGTGGATTATCCGGGAGCCTCTCCCGAGGATGTGGAAGAGGGCATATGCATCAAAATTGAAGAGCAGCTTAAAAGCCTTGAAAATATAAAAAACATATATTCTACGGCGGTTGAAGGCCATGCCGAGGTGACGCTGGAACTTGATGCCGGCACGGATATTACTGAAAAGCTCAACGAAGTCAGAACAGAGATTGACCTGATTGACTCTTTTCCCACCCAGGCAGAAGATCCCGTGGTAGTTGAAATTAAAAACAATGAGCCGGCTATTTATGTGGCTGTTTACGGTGATGTGGAAGAACGAATCCTTAAACAGACTGCCGAAAAAATAAGGGATGACCTGGTCAATTTTGATGAGATTTCCCTGGCAGAGATCACAGGTGTCCGGGAGTATGAGATTTCAGTGGAAATTTCCGAAGAAAACTTGCGCAAATTCTCTTTGTCCTTTAATGATGTGGTGCGAGCTGTCGAGACGGGAAGTCTTGAACTGCCCGGCGGACTGATTAAAACCAGCGGCGGCGAGTTTTTAATCCGGACCAAGGGCAAACGGTATACCGGTGCTGAATATGAACAGATCCCTCTGTTGACAAGGGCTGATGGTACTGTGGTCCGGATCGGAGATGTGGCCCGGGTGGTTGACGGGTTTGAGGATCTGGATCTTCAATCCCGGTTTAACGGGCAGCCTGCCGCCATGGTGGTGGTCAAACGCACCAGTTCCCAGGATACCATTGCCATTTCCAACCGGGTGCTTGCTTATATTGACAATGCCCGGGACGATCTACCCAAGGGGATACATCTTGGACACTGGTACAATATAGCGGATATGGTTCAGAACCGTATTGATCTTTTGTTGAAAAACGGCATCCAGGGTATTGTTCTGGTCTTTGTGGTGCTGGCTTTGTTCCTGGATTTAGGCCTTGCCTTCTGGGTGGCTTCGGGTATTCCCATCACTTTTATGGGGGCGTTTCTTTTCCTGGAAAACATTGGTGCGTCCATAAATATGCTCTCGTTGTTCGGGTTTATCATGACCCTGGGCATCCTTGTGGATGACGCCATTATTGTGGGCGAGAATGTTTATACCCACTACTCTGCTGGAAAAACACCCAAGCAGGCTGTCATGGCGGCCATGGAACAGGTTGGCGGGCCGGTGGTCATGGCCGTAACCACCACTATTGTGGCGTTTTCACCGTTAATGTTCATCACCGGTATCATGGGAAAGTTCATCGCTGTCATGCCCCAGTCCGTGATCTGCATTCTTTTCATATCCCTTTTGGAAGCCTTTTTTATCCTTCCGGCCCACCTGGAAGGTGCCCTGTCCCACTCACCTGAGGAGGAAAGCCGGTCAAAGATTTTCAAGATGCTGTTTTTCTGGATCCACTGGATCAAAACAGATCTTTTATATATTCACGGTGTTCTCAGAATTCGTATGGAAAAAGGGATGAATCGCATTATCTATGCCTATTATCTGCCAACACTGCGTTATTGCGTTAAAAATAAATATTTTACCCTGGCGCTGGGTGTCGGCTGTCTGATCATAAGTTTAGGATTGATTGCCGGCGGGCATCTACCGTACACGTTTTTTCCGAAAACGGATTCCTACTGGATGCTGTCCGAAATTGTTTACCCCTTGGGCACCCCCTTTGAGACCACCCAGAAAACCATTAAACAGATTGAAGTCGGCGCCTTTAAACTCAACGCGTATTTCAGGGACCGGGTTGAGGATAAAAAAGATCTTATCGTAAACACCTTCTCCCTGGTGGGGGTTATTCCACGCCGGGACTGGAAAGAGGGGGTCTTTGGCGGGCATTGTGGTGAAGCCTGGATTGAGATACTGCCGGCTGCCCAGCGTCCGGATATCCTGGCTTCGGAAGTGGCGGCCAAATGGCGGGAATTTACGGGTGATATTCTCGGAGTAGAGCAGGCTACATTTACCATTATCGGTGCCGATCCCGGGGGAAACCCCATTGAGATCCGTCTGCAAGGCAGTGAGTTTGCCCAAATGGAAGCGGCAGCCCAGGCCCTTAAGCAGGAGATTGCATCCTATCCAGGCACCTTTGACATCACCGATGACTTCAGATCCGGAAAAATGGAAAAACAGATCTATATCCGGCCGGGTGCGGAGTCTTTAGGCGTGACCATGGCCGACATCGCCACCCAGCTTCGCCAGGGCTATTATGGTGATGAGGTCCTTAAAATTCAGCGTGGGAAAGATGATGTCAAGGTCATGGTCCGGTATTCCAAGCAGGAAAGGGAAACCGAATCCAGCATAGACCGGCTTCGCATCCGGACAAAGGACAACCGGGACATTCCCCTGAACCAGGTGGCCCGCATTGAGGCCAAACGGGGATACGCCACAATTAAGCGTGCGAACAGGCACAGGGGCATTACGGTGACTTCCGATATTGATGAGGGTGTTGCCAATGCCCAGAATATTGTAAAGGATTTAAAAAAACAATTTCTGCCTGACATGATCAAGCGTTTTCCCGGGGTTGAGTATGATCTTGGAGGCCAGACCAAGCGCAGCAAGGAGTCCATGGAGAGCCTGATGAAAGGGTTTATTGTGGCAGCCATGATCATTTTTCTGCTTTTGGCAAGCCAGTTTCGCTCCTACAGCCAGCCATTGATCATCATGACCGCGATCCCCTTTGGGCTCATCGGGGCGATTTTGGGACATCTTATAATGGGTCTGGATATTACCATTATTTCCATTTTTGGAATTGTGGCGCTTTCCGGCGTTGTGGTCAACGACTCCTTGATTCTCATTGACTTTATTAACGTTGAAGTGGCTGGGGGGACCGGCGTATTTGAGGCCGTGATCAAGTCCGGTGAAACCCGGTTCCGCCCTGTGATTCTGACCTCCTTTACCACCGTGGCAGGTCTTGCCCCGCTTTTAACGGAAACAAGCTTCCAGGCCAGATTTCTCATTCCCATGGCTGTAAGTATCAGTTTCGGTCTGATTGCCGCTACGGTCCTGACCCTGATTTTTGTACCGACCCTGTATGTGGTCATTCGTGATTGGGCCCTGTTTTTAACAGGCGGGCAGGATGAACAAAGAGGTTAAGCCCTATGACTTAAGATCCTTCCCGGTGGGGGCAGTCGTCCATGCTTTGAATAAAGGCCTGGAACTTTTTAAAGGTGGATGCGTCCATAGCATGTTCCATGCGGCACGCCGTGTCGTCAGCCTTTTGTTCCTCCACGCCGATATAACGGATCAGAAAATCCTTTAACATAATATGGCGCTTTTCAATTTCTTTTGCTATTTTTTGGCCTTTGGCTGTCAGGGTGACATAGCCGTAGGGTTCGTAATTGATCAGTTCCTGGGCAGCCAGCTTTTTGAGCATCCCGGTGACGGACCCGCGCTTGATGTCAAGGCGTTCGGCAATATCCTTTGACCGGGCAACCGTATTGACGGTTTGAAGATCAAGTATGGTTTCAAGGTAATCTTCCAGGCTTTCGGACAGCTCAAGTGATTTTGTCATTTGTCTTCCTCCAGTTTAAAATTTAGCATTTCTTATAATGAAGTGTCTTGATAAGTTTATCAATATATTTTTTGAAAGTTTTAAAAAAAATTAGGCAATGTAACACATTTTGCAAGTTATCCCTTGGAGCCATTTTCATGGGATTGCAGCCGATTCATCAATTATCAAACAGACTCTTAACGTATTGTCAGACCGTCAAGTTTGATTATAGTATGAGGACATGCTGTTGTAGCCTTTACCCGTAATCAATAACTTTTCATGATAGAGGTGAAACCATGAGCGATGATCCCAAACCTATTACGCCTGAGATTGTAACAGAAGAGGAAGAGGAAAGCAGAGGCGAACTGGTTACCCCGAGTACCAGGCCTAACATTTTGTATCTTGTCCCCATCACCGGACGTCCTCACCTGCCGGCACAGGTTCAGCCTTTATTTGTCAGCAAGCAGCGCTGGGAATCAACCCTGTCCAAATCAGCCAAAGAAAACCATGGTTTTTTGGGGCTGTCCTACTTCAGTGAAGTCAAGGAAAAGTATGTATATAAAGAAGATTTTCCCAAGATCGGATGCATTGTTCGCATGCTCCACCTTCAGGAAGTGGATGGCAATCTGCAGTTCATTGCCCAGGGCCTGGAACGGTTTAAAATCAAAAAATTTTTGTCTGACAAGCCGCCCTTTGTGGCGGAAGTGGAATATTTTTCTGAATCCAGGGATGATGAGGATAAGGTCAAAGCCTATGCCATTTCCATTATTTCAAATATCAAACAGCTTTTATCCCTGAATCCGTTGTATTCGGAAGAACTCAAACAATACCTGAACCGGTTTTCACCGGATCAGCCGTCGCCTTTGACCGATTTTGCGGCGGGCATTACCACGGCTTCCGGGGATGATCTGCAGGGTATCCTTGAAACCGAATCCATTCTGGACCGGATGAAAAAGGTGATGATGCTTTTACAAAAGGAGATTGAGATTGCCAAGCTGCAGACAAAAATCCAGAAGGACATCAACACCAAGATAGATGACAACAAACGCAAATTTTTTCTCAAAGAGCAGCTTAAGGCGATCCAGAAAGAACTTGGCATCCAAAAGGACGACAAAACCTCTGATGTGGATAAGTTCAAGGAGCGATTTGAAAAACTTGATCCGCCGGACCATGTGGTCAAACGCTTTGACGAGGAAATTGAAAAGCTGTCCGTGCTGGAAACCGGGTCTTCGGAATATGGGGTGACCCGTAACTATCTGGACTGGGTCACCTCTTTTCCCTGGGGGATCTATTCCGAAGATAATATGGATATTGTGCGGGCCGAAAACGTGCTTGACCGGGATCATGCCGGCCTGTCTGATGTCAAGGAGCGGATCATTGAGTTCTTTGCCGCAGGCGTCTATAAAAAGGATATTTCAGGATCCATCATTTTATTTGTGGGACCGCCCGGCGTGGGAAAAACCTCCATTGGCAAGTCCATTGCCGAAGCCCTGGGCCGCAAATTTTACCGGTTTTCCCTGGGGGGAATGCGCGATGAGGCAGAGATCAAGGGGCATCGGCGCACCTATGTGGGGGCATTGCCCGGCAAACTGGTCCAGGCGTTGAAGGACACGGCAGTGGCCAATCCTGTGATCATGCTTGATGAGATTGATAAAATAGGGATATCCTACCAGGGAGATCCTGCCTCGGCATTGCTGGAAGTGCTGGACCCCGAACAGAATACATCATTTTTGGATCATTACCTGGATCTTCGCATTGATCTGTCCAAGGTGCTGTTCATCTGCACGGCCAATACCCTGGACACCATCCCGCCCCCCTTGCTGGATCGTATGGACCGGATCAATTTAAGCGGGTATATCACATCTGAAAAGCTGGAGATCGCAAGAAAGCATCTGTGGCCCAAACTTTTGAAGCGAAATAAGCTCAATGCCTCCATCATCACCATCACCGATCCCACCATCCGGCATCTCATTGAGGGCTATGCCCGGGAAGCCGGGGTTCGTAATCTTGAAAAGTCTTTGAACAAGATCATCCGCAAAAGCATTGTCAAGATTTTAAAGGAGGAAAAGGAGAAGATCCAGATCAACATCAAGTCCCTGAAAGATCTGCTGGGACCGCCCAGATTCACCCCCGAAAAACAGATGACGGGCGTCGGGATTGTGACAGGCCTTGCCTGGACCGCCTTGGGCGGTGCGACCTTGTCCATTGAGGCGGTGAAAGTGCATGGAAAAAATTCCGGGTTCAAACTGACCGGAAAGCTTGGGGACGTGATGCAGGAATCCGCCGCCATTGCACTTTCCCATGTGCGTTCATCATCCACACGGTATGGTATCAGTCATGATTATTTTGATGAGGCCTTTATCCATATCCATGTACCCGAAGGGGCCACACCCAAAGATGGCCCCAGTGCAGGCGTCACCATTGCCACCGCCATTGTATCCCTGGCATCGGACCGGCAGATCAAAAGACCTTTGGCCATGACCGGCGAGCTTACACTGACAGGTGATGTCCTGGCCGTGGGCGGAATCAAGGAAAAAATTATTGCCGCCCGGCGGGTGGGTATCAAAGAGATCATCCTGCCCCATGGGTGTACCAGTGATTTCAAGAAACTGCCCGAACATATTAAAGAGGGCATCAAGTTTCATTTTGTTAAAAAATATAAAGAGGTATACAGGATTGTCTTCAAATAATAATTTGCGGATGTTTGCTGCCTGAACGAAAACCTGTGTCTGGGCGGATCGTTAGCAAGGAGATGTCCACAAAGTTACCCAGGTGCAAGGCACAGAAAAAAATTTTTCTGCAACACCGCAGGTGGGTGGCTTTTCGGTTAAACACTATATCGTCGCCTTGATTTTTTCCCATATTGGGCCCGGAATCTGGGCACCCATGACCTGGCACACCTCGTATCCGCACATTGATCCTAACTGACCGCTTTTTTCGATGGACAGGTTATTGGCAATGCCGTATAGAAAGCCGGCTGCCCACAAATCCCCGGCCCCTGTGGTGTCAACCGGTGGATTGCCTGCGACCGGCTCAATGCGGGTGACTGTATTGTCGTGGTGCACATAACTGCCCCGGCTTCCCACTTTTAATACCGCATAGGTCACGTTGTCAGACAGCTTTTCAAGGGCGGTCTTTTCATCTGACTCCCCGGTATAGGCCTGGGCCTCATCCTCGTTGGCAATAAGGATGTCCACATATGCTGTCACCAGATCCTGCAGAATATCTTTGGAGGCATTGACCACCTCAAAGCTTGCCAGATCTAGGGCCACCAGGGCGCCGGCCCCTTTGGCCGCTTTAAGCGCAGCCATGATCAGGTCGCGGTTAAACAGCAGGTAGCCTTCCACAAGGGCGATGGCTGTATCTGAAAACAGTTGATCGGTAACGGCGGCAGGATCCATCAGGCCTGAGGCGCCAAGATCCGTGAACATGGAGCGCTGGGCATCCGGTGTTACAACGGATAAGACCTTGCCTGTGGGGGTGTCAAAGCAGCTGAGCACAGGCTCGACCCCACACTTTCGCACCTCGCTTTCAAAAATATCCCCATAATCATCTTTGCCCCGGGCCCCGATGAACCTGGCTGAACCGCCAAGCATGCCCACACCTAAAATGGTGTTGCAGGCTGCCCCGCCAGGTACAATCACCGGAACCTGGGATGAGGCTGAAATGATCGCTTGCTGTTCCTGTGCCGTAACATACGTCATTCCCCCCTTTTTTTTATTAAATTTTTTTAAAAATTGATCGGTATCATTGATAAGAACATCCACTAAAGCAGAGCCGATTCCAGTGATGGTATGATTCGAAAGCATAATATATCTCCATGTTATTTTTAAAAAAAATGATGTTATCATTAAAAAGTTTGGCGCGATTGTCAAGGTCTTTTATGGTGCTGTATGCAAACATACAGATATCTTGATACATGTTTGTATGCCATTGACAAAGGTGATGATAAGTGCCATATAATATAATATTTTTTCGTTTCACGTATGGTTTAACGAATATGAGACTTAACCTAAAAAGTGCAGGGATCTTTTGATCATGCCCCAACCTTAAGCCCACCAAAATTCAGAACGGTGCATGCATTTTTAGGTTAATTTTTTTGCGGTGCCGGGAAATTTTATCCCCCAGGCTGCATATATAAATGACCCCATATCAAGCGTAAGGAGATATCATGTCAGAAAACAACTCTTTTCTGTTTACATCCGAATCAGTAACCGAAGGCCATCCTGACAAGGTGGCAGATGCCATCTCAGACAGTATTCTTGATGCCATCATGACCGAAGACAAAAAATGCCGCGTGGCTTGCGAGACACTTGTTACCACAGGACTTGCCATGGTGGCTGGTGAAATTACAACCGACTGCTACGTGGATATTCCCGAAGTGGTCAGAAACACCATTAAGGATATTGGCTATAACTCCTCCAACATGGGGTTTGACTGGAAGACTTGCTCTGTGATCACCAGTATTGATCAGCAGAGCGCCGACATTGCCCAGGGGGTAAATGAAGGCGATGGACTTTACAAAGAACAGGGCGCCGGCGATCAGGGCCTGATGTTTGGTTACGCCACCAACGAGACCGAAGAACTGATGCCTATGCCCCTGATCTATGCCCATAAGCTGACCAAACGGCTGTCCCAGGTCAGGAAGAACGGCGCCCTTGATTTTCTGCGTCCGGACGGAAAATCACAGGTCACCATCGAATATGTGGACGGTGTTCCCAAACGGGTTGACACCGTTGTGGTTTCTACCCAGCACTCACCGGATATCGCCTATGAAGATCTTAAAGCGGCTGTGATCACGGAAGTGATTAAAAAGGTCATTCCCAAAGAGATGATGGACGGCGACACCCGGTTTTTCATAAACCCTACCGGCCGTTTTGTAGTGGGCGGACCCATGGGGGATTGTGGTGTGACAGGACGTAAAATCATCGTGGACACCTATGGTGGCCATGGCAGCCATGGCGGCGGTTGTTTTTCCGGAAAAGATCCTTCCAAAGTTGACCGTTCCGCCTCTTATATGGGCCGTTATGTGGCCAAGAATCTGGTGGCGGCAGGGCTTGCCGATAAGTGCGAAGTCCAGATCGCCTATGCCATCGGCGTGGCTGAACCTGTATCCATGATGGTGGATTTCATGGGAACCGGAAAAATTTCGGAAATAAAAGCAGGTGAAATTGTAAAAGAGGTGTTTGACCTTCGCCCGGCGGGCATCATCGCCGAGCTGGATCTGCTGCGTCCCATTTACAGAAAAACATCTGCCTATGGGCATTTTGGACGCAAAGACCCTGATTTCTACTGGGAAAGAACGATTAAAGCCGATGAGATCAGATCCCTGGCGGGATTATAGCAAAAAGGAAAACTAAATTTATGAGTGAGAATCAAAATAACGGGTATATTGCGCTGGATCTGTCTTTACCTTATAAGGTCAAAGACATTGGTCTGGCCGAAGCCGGGCACAAGGACATGCAATTGTCTGAAAAAGAGATGCCCGGGCTGATGGCCATCCGGGAGAAGTATGGCCCTGAAAAACCCCTCAAGGGCCTGAAAATTACCGGCAGCCTGCATATGACCATTCAAACGGCCATGCTGATTGATACCTTGTATGAACTGGGTGCGGATCTGCGCTGGGCCTCATGCAACATTTTTTCCACCCAGGACCATGCGGCGGCCGCCATCGCCGAAAAAGGCACGGCTGCCGTATTTGCATGGAAGGGCGAAACCATTGAAGAGTTCTGGTGGTGCACGGAACAGTCGCTTACCTGGCCGGACGGGTCTGGTCCGGATTTGATCGTGGACGACGGCGGGGATGCCACGTTGTTTGTTCACCAGGGGGTTAAGGCTGAGACGGACCCGTCTATCTTTGACAATGAAGGGAACAGCCTGGACGAACGCTGCCTCATGGCACGGCTCCAGGCAAGTTACAATAAAGATCCGCAGCGCTGGACAAATATTGCCAAAAAGATCCGCGGCGTATCCGAGGAGACCACCACCGGTGTTCATCGGCTGTACCACCTTGCCTCTGCCGGCGAACTGTTGTTTCCGGCCATCAATGTCAATGATTCAGTGACCAAATCCAAATTTGATAATCTTTACGGCTGCCGGGAATCATTGGCTGACGGGATCAAGCGCGCCACGGACGTGATGCTTGCGGGCAAAACCGTGGTTGTGGCAGGATATGGTGATGTGGGTAAAGGGTGTGCGGCTTCCATGAAAGGGTACGGGGCCATCGTACTGGTCACCGAGATCGACCCTATCTGCGCACTGCAGGCTGCCATGGAGGGCTTTGAGGTGGTCACCATGGAGGAGGCAGCAACCCGGGCCGATGTTTTTGTTACAGCCACCGGCAATTACCATGTTATTACCGGGGAGCATATAGAACAGATGAAAGATGAATCCATCATCTGCAACATCGGGCATTTTGACAATGAAATTGAGATGAGTTTTCTGGAGAACCATCCCAACGCCGAAAAGATAACCATTAAGCCCCAGGTGGATAAGTGGATACTGCCTTCGGGCCGTTCGGTCATTGTTCTGGCCGAGGGGCGTCTGGTGAACCTTGGCTGCGCCACGGGGCATCCCAGCTTTGTTATGAGCAACAGTTTTTCCAACCAGACCCTGGCCCAGATCAAACTGGCCCATGAAGACCTGGAGAAAAAAGTATATACCCTGCCCAAGGAACTGGACGAGGAAGTGGCAAGACTGCACTTGAAAAATCTATCCGTTAATCTGACAGAACTGACCCAGGAACAGGCCGATTATATTGGTGTGTCTGTTAAGGGACCGTTCAAACCCGATCATTACCGGTATTAGCTGACGTTCGTTTCTCAAAATGCAAAAAGGCGGCCTTCGCAAGTGGGCCGCCCTTTTATATCTGCACGATTAACCCAGACGTTCAGAAAAAGGAACCAAGCATAAATAGGTGGTTCAAAAAAATGAAT